>DATKFK010000832.1:0-3095 GCA_035544375.1 Thermoanaerobaculia bacterium | reverse complement strand
GACGAGGGCAGCGCCCGGGCGCGCGGCCGTGCCCAGGCCAGGCTGCCGGCAGCCGCGGGCGCCGCCGCGAGCGGCGGCGCGGCGCCCGCGGGCGGATTTTCGATCGCCAGCACCGCGGTCCCGGGCGGCAGCAGCTCGGCGCAACTCCCCTGGACCAGCACCAGCAGCGGCTTCGCCTCCTCGAGCACCAGGGCGAGCTGCCGGCGGGGATTCTCGGGATCGAGCGGCAGGTAGGCGCCGCCCGCCTTGAGCACCGCGAGCAGCCCGACCACCATGGCGAGCGACCGCTCGGCGCAGATGCCCACCAGGGTGTCGGCGCCCACACCAAGGCGCTGCAGCCGTCGCGCCAGGCGGTTGGCCAGCCGGTCCAGCTCGCCGAAGCTCAGGGCCGCGCCGGCCGCCGCGACCGCGATCGCGTCGGGGACACGGTCGGCGCTGCTCTCGACCAGCTGGTGCAGGCAGAGCGGCGGCCGCGGCAGGGGCGCCGGGTTCCAGGCGGTGAGCGCCTGGCGCTTCTCTTCCGCCGAGAGGAGCGCCAGCTCCGACAGCCGTGCCAGGGGCGTTGCCGCCGCCGCGGCGACGAGCCGCAGCCAGTGCGCGAGCATCCGCTCGGCGGTCGTCTCGTCCCACAGATCGCTGCGGTACACGAGCGACACGGCGAGCTCGCCGGCGCCTGGACCGAGCGGCGCCACGAGCAGGGCAAGCTCGAACTCGGCCGCGGCGCGCGGGAAGGCCACCGAGCGGCCGGGCACCTCGCCGAGCGACAGCGGTACGCCGTCGAGCTCCATGGCGAAGCCGGCCAGGCCGGGAGGCGCCCGGCGCGGCGTCCGCTGCAGCGAGAACAGCACCTGGAACAGCGGCGACCGGCCGGGATCGCGCTCCGGCGCCAGGTCGGCGGCCAGCAGCGGGAACGGCAAGCCCTGGTGCCTGAACGCCCCGGCCGCGCTGCGCCGTAGGTGCCTGACGAAGTCGCGGACGGTGGGGTCGCCGTCGAGCTGGCAGCGCATCACCAGGGGGTTGACGAAGTAGCCGACCAGCCCGGCAAGGTCGGGCGCGTCGCGGCCAGGCACGGGCGAACCGATCAGGACGTCGTCCTGGCCGCTGTAACGCGCGAGCAGCAGGCCGAAGCAGGCGAGCAGGCAGGTGAACAGGCTCCCCTCGCCCGCCCGCGCCAGCTCCTCGCCGAGCGCCGCGGGCAGCCGCGCCATGCGCGCCGCGCCCGGGACGTCCTGGGCATGCGGGCGCGGGCGGTCGGTGGGCAGGTCCAGGTACGCCGGGCTGCCGGCCAGCCGCTCGCGCCAGTAGCGGAGATGCCGCTCTGCCGCCGGGCCGGCCAGCCGCCGCCGCTGGCGCGCCACCGCGTCGACGTAGCGCAGCGGCAGCGGCGCCAGGGCGGGCAGGGCCGGCAGCGGGCCGCCGTCCCGGGCGGCGACGCCGGCAGCCGGCGCGGGCGCCGTGCCGGCCGCATACAGCGTCGAGATCTCGTTCCACAGGATGCCGATCGACCACAGGTCCGCCACGATGTGGTGGGCGACCAGCACCAGGATGGAGTCGGCAGGCCCCAGGCGGACGACGGTCACCCGCAACAGCGGACCGCGGCGCAGGTCGAAGGGACGCAAAGCCAAGGCGGCCAGGCGCTCCGCCATCTCGCGGCCAGCCCACGCCGTGCCGTCGATTTCACGCAGCCAGCCGGGAGCGAGATCGGCGGCCGCCAGGATGCGCTGGACCGGCCCCGCCGCGCTCTCCTCGAAGCACGTGCGCAGCGCGGCGTGCCGTTCGATGGCGGCGAGGAGGGCGCGCCGCAAGGCGCCCAGGTCGAGCTCGCCCGCGAGCCGGACGGCCCCGCCGATGACGTAGGCGGCACCGCCGGGCACCAGGCGGTCGAGGAACCAGAGCGCCTCCTGGCCGTGCGAGAGGGGATGGACCTCCCGCTCCATGGTCCCTACGGCTTCACCGCCGTGAGGAAGAACAGCTGCCATTCGAGCGACCACATGCCGTCCTGATCGCGGCCGAAGGCGAGATGTCTCCTCGCCTCGGAGAGGCAGTGCGCCGGCGAGCATTGGGCGTCGTGGATCTTGTGCAGGAACCACTGTGCCTCGTCACAGGATTGAAACCGCCAGGGCACCTCCTGCATGCGCCAGCGCGCCAGGCGCAGGCCCGACTGATCGCACAGGCGGGCGCAATCGTCACGGCCGAGAAAAGGGTGATTGTGACCGGTGCTGCAGAACGAATTGACCGGACCGTCGAAATACCGCTGCACCGGCGTGTCGGCACAGACGTCGACGAGCACGAAGCGGCCGCCGGCACGCAGCACCCGGTGCACCTCGCGGAGGATCGCCAGCTTGGCGGCGACGTGGTGAAAATTGGCCAGCGAGACGGCGGCATCGAAGCAACCGTCGCCGAACGGAAGGTTTTGCCCGTCGAACAGCGCGGGGATCACGTTATTGCTGGCGATTCCCTTCTTGAGCCGCAGCAGCACGCTGTGCGACACGTCGATGGCGTGGACCGCGCCGCGCTCGCCGACGCCCGCGGCCAGGCGTCCGGTCAGCAGGCCGTTGCCGCATCCCAGCTCCAGGACCGCGTCGCCGGCCCGCGGGCCGATCTCCCTGGTGGTCGCCGAAAACTCGTTGGCGCGGACCGACGGCAGCTCCTCGTTGGCGTGACTGTAGAACCGCCCGCGGGTCGGATGATCGAACTCGGCCGTGCGCATCCCACGAAGTCTCGAAAAATACCCCCCGCCCGCATCCGCGAAGCGATTCGATCATCTCGCCGCCGTTGTTTCACGCTCGCGACCGGCCTGGCTGCCGTCTGGCGGCGAGGCCGCTTGGAGCTTAGTGACAGCCTGGTACTGCGTCAAGCCGAGAACCGTCGGGGTAGTGGGGTTTCAGAGGATAGCTGCTCCGGCCTGGCCGCAGTCAGCCTTGAAACAGAGTGAGGAATAAAACATCCACCTGGGCGGTCCCTTTGCCGTGCCACAACTGGGCAAGCATTAAAGCTTACTCGTAATTTCCAATGGAAGAAGGAGACTCATGGGTATGCGATCTCTCATCCGGTTGACGCGGCTCCTTTGCCTGGGCGCCGCGGTCCTCGTCCTG
>DATKFK010000831.1:0-3390 GCA_035544375.1 Thermoanaerobaculia bacterium | reverse complement strand
CAACGCCTGACCGCCGCCGCGCACCGCCACCGCCCGCGGCGTGCTCGCCGCCTGCGCCGCCAGCAGCTCGTGCACGCACCGCTGCGCCGGCAACACCGCCGCCGTGTCGTTGTGCTCCCGCAGCAAGCTCTGGCGCTCGCCCGGGAGGAGCAGCGACACCGCGGCCAGGCGCGCCTCCGGCGTCACGGCAAAGGCTCGCAAGGCGGCGGCCAGGCGCTCTTCGAGGCGGGCTGCCGCCGCGGCCCCGACCCGGTGGAGGTCATGGATGAGATCGAGCTGCAGCTCGGGGCCAGGCACGATCATCACGTGGAGGGGGTAGCCGGTCTGCTCGCTCGACCTCACCTCGCTGACCGAGACCTCCGGCAGCCGCTCGGCAAGCGCCGCGTTCTGCGGCTGGTTCTCGATCACCAGGATGTTGTCGAACAACGGTGCCCCTGCCGCCAGCCCGCTCCAACCGTGGATCTCGGCGAGCGGGGCGTGCTCGTAGAGGCGGGTCTCGCTCAACCGTTCCTGCAGCGCGGTCAGCCAGGGCAGCAGGCGGCTTGCGGGATCGACCCCAACCCGCACCGGCAGGGTGTTGATGAACAGGCCGATCATCGACTCGGCGCCGGCCAGCTCCAGGGGCCGCCCCGCCACCGTGCTGCCGAAGACGACCTCGTCGCTGTCGCTCTCGCGCGCCACCACCAGCGCCCATGCGCCGTGGACGAGAGTGGCGAGCGTCACGTGATGCCGGCGTGTCAGCTGGCGCAAGGCCGCCGTCGCCGCAGCCTCCAGGCGGCCGCTGCGACGACGCATGTCGCGGAAGTTGGCGGCGATTGCGCCATGCCCGTTGCGGGCCGCCAGCAGGGTGGGAGAAGCGAAGCCCGCGAGGTGGCGGCGCCAGAACGCCTCCGCCGCTGCCGGATCCCAGCGTTGCAGCCAGACGATGTAGTCCTCGTAGGAACGCGAGCTGGCCAGCTCCGGCTCCCTGCCTGCCGCGAGGGCCGCGTAGGCCTCGAACAGCTCGTCCAGCAGCAGCGACCGCGACCAGCCGTCGGCCACGATGTGGTGCATGGTCCAGACGACCTGCCATTCGCCACCCTCCAGCTCGATCAGGGCGAGGCGCAGCAGCGGCGGCTCGTCGAGATCGAAGCCCTGCTCGCGATCGGCGTCGAGCAAGGCCCGGAGCCGCTCAGTCTGTGCCGCCGCCCCGAGGCCGCGCCAGGATTCGCGCCGCAGCGGCAGAGCCACCTCGCGGTAGACCACCTGCACCGGCTTGTCCTGGTCCTCCCAGAAGAAGCCCGTGCGCAAGATGGCGTGGCGGGCGATGACGCAGCGCCAGGCCTGCTCGAACGCCGCGGGATCGAGCCGGTTCGACAGGCGCAGGGTGACCTGGACGAGGTAGACACCCGAGCCCGGCGCGACGACGCTGGCCACCAGCATCGCGTGCTGCATCGGGGAGAGCTCGTAGACTCTTTCGACGTCGTGATCCATGGCAGCCATACCCGATCGTCCTACTCGTGACGGGACGCCCGCTTGCTGTCGATGCGCGCCATCAGCTTGTCGAGCTGCTGCTGGCTGAGGCGGGCACCCGGGAAATCGGCGGGCGTGAACGCCGCGAAGCCCGCGGCGCGGCGATGCGCGATGAGCGAGCGCAAGGCGCCGGCGAAGCGCTCGCTGAGGCCCTGGACGGTTGTGGCCTGATGCAGGTTGGCGCTGTAGATCCAACGCCAGCAAAGACGGCCGCCGGCGATGCCGGATTCGATCTCCAGCTGCCAGGGGCGTTGCCGCCCGGGAGCTTGCGCCACCGGGGCGAGCTCCGCGGCCGGCGCCAGCCACGAGGACTCCGCCGCCGGCAGCTCCGGGCCATGAGGTCGCAGGTCTCGGAAGATCACGGGCGCCGCCGCCGGCCCGTGCGGTTTACCGGCGGCGGGCCCGCCCGCGTCGCTGCCGGACGGCCCGCGGAAGGCGCCGTAGCCGGCAGCGCTGAGCGAGGCCGAGCGGAGCTGCTGCTTGATCGACCTCAGCATGGCCGCTGGATCGCGCTCGTGGCGGTCGAGCTCCAGCAGCACCTGCAACAGCGGCGAGAGGCGGCCAACGGTCCGCGACAGCTCGCGGCTTTCGGCACCTTCGCGAACCGCGGCTTCCACGTCCACCAGGAGGCGCGGCTCGCCGGTCCAGCCGGCGAACGCCTGGACCAGGGCGCTGAGCTGCGCCTCCTCGGCCCGGCAGTTGTAGAGCGCCGGCACCTCGACGAGCAGCGCCCGCGTCTCCTCCTCGGTCAGCGCCGCGGTCAAGAGGCGTGCCGAGGCCGCCGAGTTGAGCGCGTCCTCCCGTTGCGCGGAGCCATCGACCGGCAGCGGACCCGGCGCGCGGAACGGGCGCCGCCGCGGACGCCGCCCGTCCCGGTCCTCCGTCTCGGGGTTGCCGAATGCCGGTCCGGCGGGCCGCTCTGCCCACTGCCTGAGCGCGGTGAGCGCCGGCTCCGGCTGGCTGCCGCCAGTTGCTTCCACAGCGTGACAGGCGGCGTCGAGGTCGGCCAGCAGGATGCGCCAGGAGGCGCCATCCGCGATCAGGTGGTGGAGGACCAGGAACACCCGCTGTCCCTCGTCGCCCCGCTCGCAGAGCATGGCGCGCAGCAGCGGACCGCGCTCGAGATCGAGGCTCTCCTCGAGCCGCACGGCTGCCGTGGCGAAAGCGGCTCCCCTGGCCCGGGTCGGCAGGGCCGCGAGGTCGAGCACCGCAAGCGGCGGCACCAGCCAGGGAGCCAGCTCCTGCCGCCACTGCCCGTCGTCGCGGCGCGAGAAGCGGACCTGTAGGGCGGCGTGCCGAGCCACCACGGCGCCCAGCGCCTGGGCCAGCCGTCCGGGCCCGCAGTGGTCGCGCAGCGCGAGGAGCAGCGACTGTGTGAAGCGCTGAGGCTCCGGCAGCTCCAGCGAGAAGAAGTGGCGCTGGGCGGCGGTGAGCGCGATCTCTCCCGCGGCTGCCGCGCCGCCCGCCACCTCGCCCCCCACCATCCCGGCGGCGGCGGCCAGCTCGCGCAGCGTCTGATGCCGGAAGCAGTCGCGCAGCGTCAGCGCCAGGCCCGCCTGCCGCGCGCGGAACACGACCTCGGCGGCGCGGATCGAATCGCCGCCCAGCTCGAAGAAGTTGTCGCTCACCCGCGGTACGACGCCCAGCGCCCGCGTCCAGACGCCGGCGAGGAAGGCCTCGGCCGGCGTGCTCGGACCGGCGACGGCTCCCGCCGCCGGCGCCCGCTCCATGTCCCCCGGCGCGGGGAGGGCGTTGCGGTCGACCTTGCCGCTGGGCGACAGCGGCAGGGCATCGAGCGGGACGAAGCGCGCCGGCACCATGTACGCCGGCAGCCGGGCGGCGAGGAAGGCGCGCAGCTCGCGCGGCTCCACCGGGCTG
>DATKFK010000830.1:0-6382 GCA_035544375.1 Thermoanaerobaculia bacterium | reverse complement strand
GACGCCGAGCAGCGCCGGGACCATCTCGGCGCAGCGCTCGAGGTAGACCCCGACCAGCTTGCCCGGCCGAGCTCCCAGCTCGCGGAGGTGGTGCGCCAGCCGGTTGGCCTGGCGGTTGACCTCGGTGTAGGTGCGCTCCTCGCCGGCAAAAAAGACGGCCGCTGCCCGCGGGCTCAGCCGGACGCGCGCTTCGATCAGCGCGTGGATCGAGAGCGCGGCGGGATACGGCGACTCGGTGTCGTTCCACTCGGCAACCGCCTGGTGGCGCTCGCCGGCGGTCAGCATGGCCAGCTCCGAGATCCGCTGCTCAGGGTTCGACACCATGCCCTGCAGCAGGCTGCGCAGGTGCGTGAACAGGCGCTCGATGGTGGCGGCGTCGAACATCTCGGCCTTGTACTCGACGCCGCAGAACAATCCCGCGCCGATCTCGCGGAGCTCCGCCAGCAAGTCGAACTTGGCGGTCTCGGTGGCCAGCGCGGTGGCGGCCGCGTGCAAGCCCGGCAGCTCGAAGACCTGCTCGTGCGGGAAGTTCTGCAGCATGAACATCACCTGGAACAACGGCTGGCCTTGCGCGCTGCGTTCGGGCTGCAGCTCGTCGACCAGCCGCTCGAGCGGGACCGCCTCGTGAGCGAACGCCTCGAGCGCCGTCTCGCGGACCAGCTGCAGGAACTCGCGCACCGTCGGCTCGCCGGACCAGCGGGTGCGCAGGACCAGCGAGTTGACGAACATCCCGAGCAGCCCTTCGAGCTCCACCCGCGGACGGTTGGCGACCGGCGAGCCGACGAGAAGATCGCGCTGGCCGCCATAGCGGTAGAGCAGGACGTCGAAGGCGGCCAGCAGCGTCATGAACAGGGAACAGCCTTCCCGCAGGCCCAGGCCGTGCGCCGCCTCGACCAGCGGCCGGGGGACGACCTGCGAGCGGTTGCCGGCCGCCGAAGAGCGGACGGCCGAACGGGGCCGGTCGATTGGCAGACGGAGGGCCGGGAGATCGCCCGCGAGCTGGCGCTTCCAGTAGTCGAGCTGCGCCGCCAGCACCTCGCCGGCCAGCCACCCGCGCTGCCAGACCGCGTAATCGGCGTATTGGAGGGCCGGCTCGGCCAGGGGCGAAGCCTGCCCCGCCGCAAACGCCGCGAAGAGGGCCATCATCTCCCGCACCAGGATCCACGTGGACCACCCGTCACCGGCGATGTGGTGCAGCACCAGCACCGCCAGATGGCTTTGCGGCGAGAGGCGGACGAGCACGCAGCGCAGCGCCGGGGCCGCGGCGAGATCGAAGGGCCGCCAGGCCGCGCGCGTCGCCGCGGCGAGCGCTGCTGCCTCGCTCCGGCGGGGCGAGAGTCCCGACAGGTCGAGCGCCAGGATGCGCAGCCCCACCAGCGGCTCGATCTCCTGCACCGGCCTGCCCTCGATCATGGGGAAGCGGGTGCGCAGGATCTCGTGCCGCCGGACCGTCTCGCGCAGGCTGTCCTCCAGCGCCCGCACCTCGAGCTCGCCTTCGAGACGCACGGCGCAAGGGAGGTGATAGGCCGAGGAGCCTGGATCGAGCTGTTGCAGGAACCAGAGCCGCTGTTGGCCGAAGGAAAGCGGCTGCTCGCCGCGTCGCGGGACATGGGTGATCGCCGGCTCGAGGTCGCGGGCGCCATCGCCGAGCAGCAGATCCAGCTTGGCGGCGAGCCCCTCGATCGTCGGCGCTTCGAACAGGTGCCGCACCTTGAAATCGACCCCGAAGCGATGGCGGATGCGCGAGACGACCTGGGTGGCGAGCAGGGAATGGCCGCCAGCCTCGAAGAAGTTCTCCTCGACCCCGACCTGCTGTAGCCCGAGCAGCTCCATCCAGAGATCGGCCAGCGTCTTTTCCAAGGGATTGCGCGCCGCCGTGAGCCGCCTGCGCTCGAGGCCGGATGCAGCTTCCGGCTCGGGGAGCGCGCCGCGGTCGAGCTTGCCGTTCGGCAGCCGGGGCAGTGCGGCGAGCAAGACGATGACCGATGGGACCATGGGCTCGGGCAGCCGGTCCGCCAGGAACTTCTTGAGCGCCCCGCCCGCCTCGCTGTCCGCGGCGTCTTCACGCAGCGCGGCATAGGCCACCAGGCGCTGTCCCGCGGGCGCGCCCCGAGGGGACGGCCGGACGACGGCGACCGCCTCCTTGATCCACGGATGAGCGCCGAGCGCCGCCTCGATCTCGCCCAGCTCGATACGGAAGCCTCGGAGCTTGATCTGGTGATCGGCGCGGCCGACGAACTCGAAGGCGCCGTCCGGCCGCAGTCGGGCGAGGTCCCCGGTGCGGTACAAGCGCTCGCCGGAGCCGGCGAACGGGTTGGGGACGAAGCGCTCAGCGGTCGCATCCGGGCGGCCCAGGTAGCCGCGCGCGAGGCCGGCGCCGCCCAGGTGGAGCTCGCCGACCAGCCCCGGGGGCGCCGGGCGGCCGCCGTGGTCGAGCGCGTAGACCTGCACGTTGTCCAGCGGCCGGCCGATCGGGACCATGGCGCCCAGGCGCTCTCGCGAGCACCGGTGAAAAGTGGCGTCGATCGCACCCTCGGTGGGCCCGTAGAGGTTGACCAGCTCCACCGCGAGGGAGTCCAGGCAGCTCTGGCGCAGGCCGTCGGAGAGCGCCTCGCCGCCGCAGAAGAGCCGCCTCAGTGTCCGGCAGCTCTCCTTGAAGCCCGCTTCTTGCACCAGCAGGGCGAGCAGCGACGGGACGAGCTGGAGCGTCGTCAGCTCGCGGTCGCGGATCACCTCGAGCAGGTAGACGTTGTCACGGTGGCCGTCAGGCTCGGCCATCAGCACGCGGGCGCCGGCGATCAGAGGCACGAAGATCTCCCAGATCGAGGCGTCGAAGCTGTAGGGGGTCTTCTGCAGGACGCTGTCGTCCTCTCCCAGGGGGAGCTCACGCTGCATCCAGAGCAGCCGGTTGGCGATCGCCCGGTGGCTGACCATCACTCCCTTGGGCCTGCCGGTCGAGCCCGAGGTGTAGATCACGTAGGCAAGCGCCGCGGGCAGGGCCGGCGGCAGCCGATCCCCCGCCGCCGCCCTGTCGCCGGGTCCGGGAGGCGCAACCGCGCCGCGCTCGAGGCAGACCACGTCGACTCCGTCGAGCGCCGGCAGCGCGGCGACCCGTGCTCGATCGGTGAGCAGGACCCGTACCCGGGCGTCCGCCAGCATGAGGGCCAGACGGTCCTGGGGGTAGCCGGGATCGAGGGGAACGTAGGCCCCTCCGGCTTTGAGGATGCCCAGGAGGCCGACGATCATGTCGAGCGAGCGGTCGACCGCGAAACCGACCCGCACCTCGGTGCCGACCCCCCGGCCGCGCAGGCGGCGCGCCAGGCGGTCGGCAGCCCGCGCCAACGCCGAGAAGCTCAGCTGCTGGTCCCGGAAGGCCAGCGCGATCCGATCCGGCGTACGCCGGACCTGGCGCTCGAAGAGCTCGGGGAGGCTCACCTCGGCGCCGAGGTCGGCGGCGGTCGCGTTGACCTCGACGAGCGAGAACCGGCGCTCGGCCTCGCCGAGGAGCTCGAGCTCGCCGATCGGGGTCTCCGGCGCCCGCGCGACGCCGCGCAGGAGGATCTCCAACCAGCCGGCCAGGCGCACCGCGTCCTCCCGGCGCACGGAGCCCGCGTCGTAGTGGATCTCGGCGCGCCGGCCGGCGGCGCTGCCGAGCAGCACGAGCTTCAGCCGGAAGCGGTCGGTACAGACGCGCCAGCGATCGATCGTGAAGCTCACCCCGGCATGGCTCGCGCTCTCCTCCAGCCGCTCGTGGCTGAAGCAGAAGGGCAGGAACCTGCCTCCCGCGCCACCGTCGACCTCCGGCAGGCTCCGCCAGTCGAAGAAGTCCTGCCACTTCTCGAGCTCGCTCACCGCGGCCCGAGTCTTCCCGAGCAGCGCGCCGAACGCCGCCTGCTCGTCCAGGGCGCACTCCAGGGGCAGGTACCGGGTGAAGAGGCCCAGCGCCCGCTCCAGATCTTCGTAGCCGCGGCCGGCGCAGGCGACCCCCAGGACGAGGCGAGCGCGTCCCGCCAGGCGCGCGAGCAGCACCTGCCAGCAGGAGAGCAGGAGAGACGGCAGATCGCCCGCGCTGCCGGCGGCCACCTCGTCGAGGCGCTGCACGAGCGCCGGGGGCAGGGCGACGGCCACGCTCTCGGGAGTGAAGTCCGGGGCGGCCGCGGCGGGTGGATCGAAAGGGAGCTCCGCGGCGGCGGCGGCGGCCTGTGCCAGCGGCCGCCAGAACTTCGTTCCCTCCTGCGTGCCCGGGGAATCGACCAGCTCGTTCTGCCACTCGGCGACGTCGGCATACTGCATCGGCTGATCGACCCGCTCGCGGCCGGCGAGCGAGTCGCCGTAGCGCAGGCCGATCTCCCGCACCAGCTGCAGCAGGGAGTTGCCGTCCGCGCACAGGGCGGGCAGGTCGAGCACCAGCGCGTGGCGCTCCGGCGCCAGCGCCACCAGGTCGGCCAGGGGGAGGAGTGCCTGTCCAAGGTCGCGGGAGCGCCGGGAGCACTCCGCCAGCAGGCCATCGAAACGCCGCTCCTGCTCGGCGGTATCGAGAGCGGTGAGGTCGTGGCGCAGAAGGCGCGCGGCGGCGGTCTCGTCGATGACCTGGAAGGCGGTGCTGGCGCCGGGCTGGCGATGGAAAGCCGTGCGCAGGATCTCGTGCTGCCGGACGGTCCCCGCGAGCGCGGCGGCGAGGGCCTCCACCACCAGGGCGCCGTCAACCTGCACGACGAGCACGGCGCGAAAAGGCGTGCACGCTTGCTCGCGCTGCAAGAACCAGAGGCGCTCCTGCTGCGGCGAGAGGCGAAACCCGAGCACGGTGCTCTCAGTGGCCATCAGGCAATCTCTCGTCCCTGGATGATCTGCCCCATGGCCACGACGATCTTGCGCGGCCCGGCAAAGGGGTTGCGGGCGTGCGAGCACAACATGTTGTCGAGCATGAAGACGTCACCGGCCTCCCAGGGCAGCACCACGGCGCAGCGCCAGTAGAGAGCGGTGATCTCGGCGACCACCGAGTCGGGAATCATCGTGCCGTCGCCGAAGAGGACGTTGCGGGGCAGGTCGTCGCCGAGGACGGCCTCCAGGGCCTCGCGCAGATCGGGCTCGAGACAGGCCCGGTGGTGGAGCTGGATCTGGTTGAAGAAGACCGGCTCGCCGGTGACGGCGTGCCGGGCCACGGCGGGCGCGATCTGCCGCGTCCGCAGCCCCGAGGGGCGCCATTCGAGCTCGATGCCGTGGTCGCGGCAGTAGCGCTCGACTTCCTCGTGGTCCTCGGTCCGGAAGAACTCCTGCCAGCTGACGTCGAACCCTTCCATGAAGGTGCGCACGTACATGAGCTGCTTGGCGCTGAACTCGTCGATGATCTCGGGCGCGAGCTTGCGATAGATCTCCCGGCCGTCGACGATGGGCGTCTCGCCTCCCTCGCGCGCCGCCACCACGCAGTGGAAGAACTGCTTGAGGGGCCAGCGGTGCATGTGGGAGCTCTCGTTGTGGAACAGGATGGTCCTGTCGGCCGGATAGGGCGTGGACTGGTAGGTCTTGTTGCCGCCCTTCTCCCTTGGCAGATCCTGGTACTCCCCATAGAGATCCGGGCAGACGCTCTCGGCAAAGCGCTCGAAATCCGCGATCGAGCCGACCGTGAAGCCGCGGAAGAGGATGGCGCCGTGGACCTGCAGCTCGCCTTCGAGCCCGCCCCCGTGGACGCTCGCCCACTCGGCCAGCCCCAGCCCCGGCGCGCTCGGCCGGATCAACAGCGGCGGGCGCCCCGGGCCCGCCGGGAAGCCGGTCTCGACGCCGGCCGTCCAATCCTCACTTCCGTTTGCGACGCAGACGCCGGCCGGCCCGCGGCCGCCGCGATCACTCGCTTGCATGTTTCCCATGGTCCAAGACCTCCGTGCGACGATTCGCGCTATGGCCGAGGGCGAAAGCCCTCCGCCTCCTGTGCTGCAGCCGCTCGAGCGAGGTGAGCTTCAGCCTCTCGCGCTCCACCGCGGTCCGTCTCTCGTCCCAGCCGGCGAGCGCATCCTCGAGCGCGCCGAGGCGCAGCCCGGGATCGCCGGCGACGAGGCCCAGGAGGTACTCGAACTGCTCGACGATGGCATCGATGGTCGACGGCTCGAAAAGCTGCGTCCGGTAGTGCAGCGACCCCTTCATGGTCTTGCCGTCGTAGGCGACCACCAGCCCGAGCTCCGCCGACGCATTGGCATAGTCGAAGTCGAACTCCTCGAGCTCGAGGTCCAGCCGCCCCGAGCGCGCCGCGGCCTGCGTCAGATCGCCCACCGCGGCGACGCCGCCCAGGTCGTGATGCAGGAAGTTGAGGCTTAGCTGGAGCAGCGGCGGGTGGCTGAGCGAACGGTCCGGCGCGACCTCGTGCACCACCATCTCGAGCGGCAGGTCA
>DATKFK010000829.1:0-12756 GCA_035544375.1 Thermoanaerobaculia bacterium | reverse complement strand
TCGCCGCGGAACTTGGCGGGAATGGTGACCGTCTTGGTCACGCCGTGAATGGTGAGGCTGCCGGTCACGTCGAAGGCGTTGTTCCCCTTGGGAGCCACCTTGGTGCTGGTGAAGCTCAAGGTCGGGAACTTCGCCACGTCGAAGAAATTGGGGGACCTGAGGTCCTTGTCGCGACCGTCGTTGCCGGTGTCGATCGACGCCGCCTGGACCGTGAACTGCACGCTCGAGTCGGCCGGATGCTGAGAGTCGTACTTGATCGCCCCATCGAAGTCCTTGAAGCGGCCGTCGACGTCGCTGACCAGGTGGCGGATCGAGAAACCGACCTTGGAATGCACGGGGTCCGCCTTGTACACCGCGGGCTGGGCCGCCGCCGATCGCCACGCCACCGGCAGCAACAGGATCACGGAAAGCGCCTGCACGGCCTTCTTGATTCGCATCTGGAATGGTCTCCTCTCCGGTTCAAGCATAGAGCGGGTTTGCCTTCTCGGGATCGATGCCCAGATCGGCGATCGCCTGCCGGACCAGCTTGCGGTCGACGGCGCCGCGCTGCGCCAGGCTGTAAAGGGTCGCCACCACGACGCACTCGGCGTCGATCTCGAAGAAGCGGCGCAACGCCTCCCGCGTGTCGCTCCTGCCGAAGCCGTCGGTGCCAAGTGAGTACAGGCGGCCCGGCAGCCAGCGTCCGATCTGGTCCGGCAGCGCCTTCATGAAATCCGAGACCGCGATGAGCGGCGTGTCTTCGCCGGCGAACAGGGACGCCACGTACGGCTGGCGCGGCTCCTGGTCCGGATGCAGCATGTTCCAGCGCTCGACGTCCAGGGCGTCGCGCACCAGCGACTTGTAGCTGGTGGCGCTCCACACGTCCGCCGCCACTCCATAACGCTCGGCGAGGATCTCCTGCGCCCGCAAGGCCTCGCGCAGGAGCGAGCCGCTCCCCAGCAGATGGGCCTGCGCCGCCGGCTGCACGGCAGGCGCCGCGCGGTACTTGTAGAGCCCCTTGAGGATGCCTTCGTCCACCCCTTCCGGCTTGGGGGGCATCGGGTAGTTCTCGTTGTAGAGCGTGATGTAGTAGAAGATGTCCTCGCGCTCCTGGTACATGCGCCGCAGCCCGTCGCGGATGATCACCGCGACCTCGTAGGCGAAGGCCGGGTCGTAGGCCAGGAGGTTCGGCACCGTCGAGGCGAGCACGTGGCTGTGGCCGTCCTCGTGCTGCAGTCCCTCGCCGTTGAGCGTCGTGCGGCCCGAGGTGCCGCCGAGCAGGAAACCCTTGGTGCGCTGGTCTCCGGCCGCCCAGACGAGGTCGCCGATGCGCTGGAAGCCGAACATCGAGTAGAAGATGAAGAACGGGATCATGTCCTTGCCGTGGGTGGCGTACGAGGTGCCGGCGGCGATGAAGGAAGCCATCGAGCCCGCCTCGGTGATGCCCTCCTCGAGGATCTGGCCGTCCTGGGCCTCGCGGTAGTAGAGCAGCATGCCCTTGTCCACCGGCTCGTACTGCTGGCCGACGTGGCTGTAGATCCCGAACTGACGGAACAGGGACTCCATGCCGAACGTGCGCGCCTCGTCGGGCACGATCGGCACCACCAGCTTGCCGATCTCCTTGTCCTTCATCAGCTGGGTGAGCATCTGCACGAAGACCATGGTGGTCGAAACGTCGCGGTTGACACCCGCGAAAAAGCTCTTCCAGATGTCGTCCTTGGGCAGCGCCAGCGGCGCGGTGCGCACGCGCCGCCGCGGGATCGGCCCGCCCAGGGCACGCCGGCGCTCCTTCAGGTACTGGATCTCCCTGCTGTTCTCGGGCGGCCGGTAGAAGGGGGTCTCGTGGATTTCCTCGTCCCGCACCGGAATGTCGAACCGGTCGCGGAACTGCCGCAGCTCCTCGTCGCTGAGCTTCTTCTGCTGATGGGTGACGTTCTTGCCCTCGCCGGCCTCTCCCATCCCGTAGCCCTTGACGGTCTTGGCGAGGATCACGGTCGGCAGGCCGCGCTGCGTGATCGCAGCCTTGAAGGCGGCGTGGACCTTCACGGGATCGTGGCCGCCCCGCCTGAGGCCCTTGAGCTCCTCGTCGGAGAGGTTCTTGACCAGCGCCAGCAGCTCGGGGTACTTGCCGAAGAAGTCCTTGCGGATGTAGGAGCCGGGCTCGACCACGTACTTCTGGTACTGGCCGTCCACCACCTCGTTCATGCGCTGCACCAGGAGCCCGGTGGAGTCGGCTTCGAGCAGCGGGTCCCACTCGCTCCCCCAGATCACCTTGAGCACCAGCCAGCCGGCGCCGCGGAAGGCGGTTTCCAGCTCCTGGATGATCTTGCCGTTGCCGCGCACCGGGCCGTCCAGCCGCTGCAGGTTGCAGTTGATGACGAAGATCAGGTTGTCGAGCTTCTCGCGCGCCGCCATCGTGATGGCGCCCAGGGTCTCCGGCTCGTCGGTCTCGCCGTCTCCCAGGAATGCCCATACTCGCCGTCCCTGGTGCGGCCGCAGGCCGCGGTCGCGCAGGTAGCGGTTGAACTTGGCCTGGTAGATGGCGGTGATGGGCGAGAGTCCCATCGAAACCGTCGGGTACTCCCAGAAATCGGGCATCAGCCAGGGGTGCGGATACGACGAGAGGCCGCCGGTCGAGGTGAGCTCGCGCCTGAAGCACTCCATCTGCTCGAGGCTGATCCGCCCCTCGAGGAACGCGTGGGCGTAGATGCCGGGCGACGCGTGGCCCTGGTAGAAGACCAGGTCGCCGCCGAAGCCGTCTTCGGCCAGCGCGTCGCGGCCGCGGAGGAAATGATGCAAGGCCACCTGGTACAGGGTGGCGGCCGAGGCGAAGGTGGAGATGTGCCCGCCCAGGCCCGCGAACTTCTTGTTCGCCCGCACCACCATCGCCATGGCGTTCCAGCGGGTGATGCTCTTGATGCGGCGCTCGATCTCGCGATCACCGGGGTAGGCGGGCTGCTTGGACGCCGAAACCGTGTTGATATAGGGGGTGTTGGCGGTGAAGGGCAGGCTGACGTCCCGTTCGTAGCCCTTCTCGAGCAGCTTCTGCAGGATGAACCGCGCGCGGTCGTGGCCCTCGCGCTCGATCAGCTGGCCGAACGCCTCGAGCCACTCCTGGGTCTCCTCGATGTCCTTATCGCGATCCCCGCTGTCATACCAGTTGAGCGGGGCCCTGTACACATCACTCATTCTGCCTCCTTGGGAAACCCCCCGGTCGCGGGGGGCACGCCGCCCCGGGACGGCGACCAACCGGCTCGCTGGGGGGGAGCGCCGACGCTGGGGGTCCTTGCCTCGCCTCTTTGAGTCGCCGCCCCGGGGCGGCGTGCCCCTCGGACCTCCCCCCACTCCGGCCACCGATCTCTTCGGCCACCGGTGTTGCCGGCCGCCCGGCGCCGAGCCGTCCAGCTACCAACCACAGGGATGCCGTCTCGCCGGCTGCCGACCCCTCCGTCCATCTTTCCACATTTCCTGGGCGGGCGGGCGTGGGCGGGCACCTGCTTGTATAGCACGCCACGGTGGCGTCGGGGGGGCTGCCGGCGACAGCGGGGTGCCTCTGGATCTGCGGGATAATAGCCGCCGGCCATGACCTTGCCGCCCACCTACGCTGCCGGGGCGCCCGCCATGGAGCTGCCCCTGCCGCTCGCCGTTTCCGTGGTCGTCCCGGTCTACGACGGCGCGGCGGCGCTGCCCGAGCTGGTCAGCCGGCTGGCGGCGGTGCTGGCGGCCTGCGCGCCGCGTTCGGAAGTCCTGCTGGTCAACGACGGCAGCCGCGACGCCAGCTGGCAGGTGATCCTGGGCCTGGCGGGCCATGGGCCCCTGCCGGACGGGCCGCGGGTGCGCGGCATCGACCTGATGCGCAACTACGGCCAGCACAACGCCCTGCTGTGCGGCATCCGGGCGGCGGCGGGGGCGGTGGTGGTGACCATGGACGACGACCTGCAACACCCGCCCGAAGAGATCCCCAAGCTGCTCGCCGCGCTGGGCGACGAGGTCGACGTGGTCTACGGCACGCCGCTGGCCGAGCGCCATGGCCTGCTGCGCGTCGCCGCTTCGCGGGCCACCAAGCTGGTGCTCGAGGGCGCCATGGGAGCGGCGATCGCCCGCCGCGTCAGCGCCTTCCGCGCCTTCCGCACCGAGCTGCGCCACGCCTTCGAGCAATATGGCAATCCCTACGTGTCGATCGACGTGCTGCTCACCTGGGCCACCACCCGCTTCGCGGCCGTGACGGTGCGCCACGAGCCGCGGCGCAGCGGGCGCTCCAACTACACGTTCCGGCTGCTGGCGCGTCACGCGCTCAACATGGTCACCGGCTTCAGCGTCGGACCGCTCAAGCTGGCGAGCCTCGTCGGCTTCGCTTCGACCCTGCTGGGGATCGGCGTTCTTGCCTACGTCGTCGGCCGCTACCTCGTCGAGGGGACCAGCGTTCCCGGCTTCCCGTTCCTCGCCTCGGTGATCGCGATCTTTTCGGGCGCCCAGCTGTTCACCCTCGGCATCCTCGGCGAGTACCTGGCGCGCATGCACTTCCGGCTGATGTCGCGCCCCATCTACAGCGTGCGCCGGGTCACGCCCGGAGACCGGGGCTGAAGCGCCCACCGTCCAGCCGCCCGCCTTGCGACCTGCTCCCCTGGGACAGCGGGCACTTCGGGCGGCGCATCGGCAAGGTGCGTGACCGCCGCCTGACCCGCGAGGCGCTGGCCGGCATCGAGCGCTGGGTGGTCCAGGAAGGGATCGAGTGCCTCTACCTCCTGGCGGACGCGGCCGATACCGAGACCGCGCCGCTCGCCGAGGAGGCCGGGTTCCGGCTGGTGGACGTGCGGGTGACGCTGGACCGCCAGCTCGTGGCCGGCGATGACGGGAAGGGCGGCGGCGACGGGACGGAAGCAGGCAATGGCGGCGGGAGTGGCGACGGCGATGGCCGTGCCCGCGGCGGAGCCGAGGGCGTCTCGAAGGTCGCCATTCGCGAGGCGGTGCCCGCGGATGTGCCGGAGCTGCGGCGCATCGCCGGCGCCAGCCATCACGACTCGCGCTTCTACCATGATTCGCACTTCGACCGCCGCCGCTGCGACGAGCTCTACGCCACCTGGATCGAGGGCTGCTGCGGCGACCCTGACGGCGTGGTGCTGGCGGCGGCGGCGCCCGATGCAGGGTCCGTCCGCGGCTACATCACCGCCAGCCTGGCGGCGGCGGGCCAGGGCACGATCGGTCTCTTCGCGGTCGACGGCGCGGCGCAGGGGCAGGGGATCGGCGGACGGCTGATCGCCGCCGCCTTCGAGTGGCTGGCGGGCCGCGGCGCCACGCGGGCGAGCGTGGTCACCCAGGGGCGCAACGTCCGCGCCCAGCGCATCTATCAGCAGTTCGGCATGCGCACCTGCTCGCTCGAGCTGTGGTACCACCGCTGGTGGTGAGTCGGTGAGTCGGCCAGTGTCCACCGAGATCGACATCCCTTTCAACCGCCCGGCGGTGGCCGGCGAGGAGCTTCGCTACATGCGCGAGGCGCTCGCCGCCGGCAAGATCTCCGGCGACGGGGAGTTCACGCGCCGCTGCCAGGCGCTGCTCGCGGCGGAGCTCGGGGCGGAGCGGGTGCTGCTGACCACCTCGTGCACCCACGCCCTCGAGATGAGCGCGCTGCTGCTCGACCTCGGGCCCGGCGACGAGGTGGTGGTGCCGTCCTTCACCTTCGTCTCGACGATCAACGCCTTCGCGCTGCGCGGCGCCCGGCCGGTCTTCGCCGACGTCAGGCCCGACACCTTGAACCTCGACGAGGCGCAGCTGCCGCAGCTGATCGGCCCACGCACGCGCGCGATCGTGCCGGTGCACTACGCCGGCGTCGGCTGCGACATGGAGGCCATCCTGGCCGCCGCCGCGCCGCGCGGCATCGCGGTCGTCGAGGACAACGCCCACGGCCTGTTCGGCAGGCGTGGCGGCCGTCCGCTCGGCAGCTTCGGCTGCATGGCTACGCTGTCCTTCCACGAGACCAAGAACGTCACCTGCGGCGAGGGCGGAGCGCTGGTCGTCAACGATCGCCGCCACGTCGAGCGGGCCGAGATCGTGCGCGAGAAAGGCACCAATCGGAGCCAGTTCTTTCGCGGCATGGTCGACAAGTACACCTGGGTGGACCTGGGCTCGAGCTACCTGCCCGCCGACCTCCTGGCCGCCTTCCTGCTCGGCCAGCTGGAAGCCCGCGAGCGCATCCAGGCGGCGCGCCGCCGCATCTGGGAGCGCTACCGGCTCGAGCTGGCCGGCTGGGCGGCGGGCGCCGGCGCCAGGCTGCCGGTGGTGCCGCCCGGCTGCGAACAGCCCAGCCACATCTTCTACCTGCTGCTGCCGTCGGCGGCGTCGCGCCAGGCGCTGATCGCCCACCTGGCGAGCCGCGGCATCCTGGCCGTTTTCCACTACGCCCCGCTGCACCTCTCGGCCTACGGCCGCAAGCTCGCTGCCCGCGCCAGCGACTGCCCTGTCGCCGCCGACGCCGCCGGCCGCCTGGTGCGCCTGCCGCTCTTCCACGGTTTGACCGCGGACGAGCAGTCGCGGGTGATCGCGGCCGTTTTGTCCTTTCAGCCTTAGCCACTGACTGCGGCGACCCCGAGCCATGAAACAGATGCCAGTAGCCGGCAATCGAGGACTACTCGAAGCATCTATCGGGGTCCCCCCGCAACCCCTCCTTCCCCTTCCCACCCCTCCGGGGGGGAAGGGGACGCCCCCTCCCCTTCGCTTCGGCATCAGTTTCGTTCTAAGGGGGCCGTCAGGCGACGGGGTGCTGCACCGGCGCGCCGAACAGCTCGCGTCCGAGGCTGTCGAGCTGGGCGTGGAAGCGCGCCTCGAGCGCGGCGCGCTCCGGCTCGGGCAGGAAGGACTGGCGCAGGCCGGCCAGTGCCAGGCCGGCGAGCTGATCGGCGTCGTAGCCGAAGGTCTGCCCCAAGCGCAGGTACTCGCGGGTCAGGTTGGTGTTGAAGAACGCCGGGTCGTCGGAGCTCACCGACACCTGCAATCCGCCCCTGTAGAGCTGGTCGAACGGGTGGTCGGCAAGGTCCTGGACCACGCCGAGGCAGAGGTTGGAGGAGGGGCACAGCTCGAGCGGGATGCGGCGCTCGCGCAGCTCCTCCAGCAGGGACGGGTCCTCGACGGCGCGCACGCCGTGGCCGATGCGCTCGGCGCCGCAGACCTCGAGCACCGAACGGATCGACTCCGGTCCGGAGTGCTCGCCGGCGTGGGCGACCCGGTGCAGCCCCGCCTGCCCCGCCGCCTCGAAGTGGCGGCGGAAGGGCTCGTTGGGGAACCGTGTCTCGCTGCCGGAGAGGCCCAGGGCCACGACGCCGCGGTCGCGCCCCAAAAGCGCCCACTCGAGCGTCCGGTCGGCAACCGCCGGGCCGACGTTGCGCACCACGTCGGGAATCAGGCGCATGGTCACCCCGAACCGCCGCTCGCCGGAGGCGATGGCTTCGGCGAGCGCGTCGAGCACCTCGCCGCCGTTGACGCCGTTGGCGAGATGGGTGGAGATGGTGAAATGGACCTCGCTGTAGAGCACGTTCTGCAGCGCCTGCTCGGCGAGGAAATCGCTGGCGAGCAGCTTGAAGTCCTCGGGGTCGCGCAGCGACCGCGAGCAGGTCAGGTAGACCTCGACGAAGTGATCGAAGTCACGGAAGCGGAACCAGCGCTTGAGCCCGGCCTCGTCGGCGGCCGGCAGCTCGACGCCGTTGCGCCGCGCCAGCTCGATGAGCACCGAGGGCCGCATGGCGCCTTCCAGGTGGACGTGCAGCTCCACCTTGGGCATGCGCAGCAGGAAGCGGTCGAGACTCATCGGCGGCGAGGGTGGCCGGATCGGGGCTCGAGATGCCGGCGGAGGCGGGCGAGGACCGGGTCCGGCACCAGGCCGGTGAGGTCGCCGCCCAGCGAGAAGACCTCCTTGACCAGGCTGCTCGAAAGATAGTTGTACTCCTCCTTCGGCGCCATGAACACCGTTTCCACGCGCGGGTTGAGCCGCCGGTTCATCATCGCCATCTGGAACTCGTATTCGAAGTCGGTGACCGCCCGCAGGCCGCGCACGACGATGCGCGCCCCGACCTCGTCCATGAAGTCGACCAGCAGGCCGGAAAAGCTCTCGACCTCGCAGCCGCGGTCCTTGCCGACCAGGTCACGGATGATCTCCAGCCGCTCTTCGACGCTGAACAGCGCCCGCTTGGCCTCGTTGCGCAGCACCGCGACGACCAGGCGGTCGTACATCGGCCGACAACGCTCGATGAGGTCGAGGTGGCCGTTGTGAATGGGGTCGAAGGACCCCGGGTAGACGGCAATGCGGTCGCTCATCGATGTTTGCCGGGGCTTAGTGTCCCACTAGCGGCGCTTGCCGGCCGAGCTGAGGTCGAAGGTGACGACATTGTATGCCGCGTCGGTGACCCGCAGTATCAGCAAGTTGCCGCTCGCGGGATCGGCGTCGATCAGCACGGTCTCGGTCTGCGCGTCGAGCAAGCCGTCGGCGGCGCGCGCCGGCTTCCAGTTGGCGGCGTCGACGCTGTACACCGCCTCGCGGATGGGGCTCGCGGCGTCGTGCACGGTGACCCGCAGCTGCTTGCCGTCGCGTTCCACCGAGACCAGGACAGGCGGCGTGTGGTCGATCACCACCGGCTCGCTGATGCGCTCGGTCGAGAGCGCCGCCTCCGGTTCGTTGGCATTGCGGTCCGAGGCGACCAGGCGGAAGCGGTAGACGCCGTCGGGCAGGACGGTGGCATCGAAGCTGTAATGGTCCTCCTCGACGTCGCCGGCCACCTTGAGCCACAGGGCGTCGTCCGGCGCCGCGGCGGAACGGAAATACAGGTCGAACACCAGCGGGTCCTCGTTGGGATCGGTGGCGGTCCAGCGCAGCGTCCGGTAGCCCTTCTTCCACAGCGGCTTGGTGCGCCCGCCGCCGTCGTCGAAGGACGGCGTCCCGACCGGCACGAAGATGCCCTCCTTGTTGGGGTGCGCCGGCTCGTAGACCTGGTTGGCTGGATTGAAGGTGGCCGGGACGAGGATCTGCCCCGGGTCCAGGGCGCCGAAGGCGGTGATGCGGGGCGGCAGGTTCTCCTGGCGGTACGAAAGCTCGGTGCCGTAGAGGACCGGCGAGGTGCGCTGGCGGCCGTCGGACTCGAGCTCGGCGCGCCACTGCACGAACCGCCCGCGAGGCAGCGCGGCGAGCGACAGCTCGCGGCTCTCCGCCGAGCCCCCACCGGCGTCCGGGCCGGCGGCGCCGGCGCCGACCGGGAGCGCCGCGGCCCTGGCCGGCGGCGTCAGCCATGGTGACCAGGTATCGTCCGGATAGGCGGACATCCCGGTGCGAAACGAGAAGCGCACCCTGGACCCCTCCGGGACGTCGCCGCGCCAACGGAAGGAGCCGAAGCGGGCCAGTTGCCCGGCGTCGAGCGCGGTGCTCAGGTAGGTACCCTGGCGCTCGGTCTCGTTGGCCACCCGGTACAAGGCGGCGCCGTTGGTGGTGGCGAAGGCCGGGCCCGGATCTCCCGGCATCAGGGCCACGATCTGGCGGTCTTCGAGCTCGTCGGCAAGCTGCATCTGGCCGCCGGCATAGCTGTAGAGCTTGCCCTCCGTGCCGGTCGCCAGCCACAGCCGATCCTGCTGCCAGAGCATGCCGAAGACGGTGTCGGTCGGGAAGGTCCAGATGCTTTCGACCCGGCCGTCGGCGTGGATGCGCACCACCTCGCTGCGCGGACCGGTCGCGCCCGGGCGGCGGCTGCCGATGGACGGCGTCTCGGCGGTCTCTTCCGGCCCCGGCTTGCCGGGCTTCCGCGCCGGCCGGCCGCCGCCTCCGCCCGGCGCCCCAGGCGAGCCTGGCGCGACGGTGACCGCCACCCCGGCCTCGCCCCCGGGGCCGGCAGCCGCGGTCTCGTGCCCGAGGTCCACCAGGCTCGCCTCGGAGGAGACCAGCGCCGCGTAGATGCTGCCGTCGGGCGCCGTGACCAGCGACACCACCTCGGGCTCGTCGCCCTGGAAGAGGGTGCGCGCCCGCCCGTCGCGGGCGAGGCGCAGGATGAGCCCCTTGCCGGCGGTGCCCACCAGCACCTCGCCGTCCGGCAGCGCCGCCAGCGTGCGCAGATGGGTGTCCTCGGCGGTCATGACCAGCTCGCCGTGGCCGCTGGCGTCGACGCGGTAGAGCTTTCCCTGCGTGCCGGTGGCGACCAGGAGCTTGCCGCCGGCGTCGCGCGCCAGCCCCCAGATGTAGGTTTCGCCGGGATCGAAGAAGGCTGCCGCCTTGCCGCCGGCGATGCGATAGACCTTGCCGTGCGGCGAGGTGCCGGCGTAGATCGTGCCGTCGGGATCGGCCCAGAGGGCAAAGACTTCCGGCTCGGGAGCGGCAAACAGCTCCTTGACATGGCCCTCGCCGTCGATCGCCAGCACCTTGCCGGAGTTGCCGGTGCCGACGACCCACGATGCCGCGCGCCGGCCCGAGGCGCCGCCCGGCACCGCCGCCGCCGCGAACAGGAATGGTTCGCCGATCGCGGCCACGCGCACGGCACGGGGGGCGAGCCGCATGCGGCCGAGCGCGTCGACGCTGAGCCCGGTCAGCTTGCCGCCGAGAAAGCCGACGGCGCTTTGGGTTTGGAAGATCTTGACCTGGGTGGCGGTGGCGCCGCGAGCGGCGAGCAGGACTGACAGCAGGGCCGGGAGCAGCGGCGAGCCCCGTCTCACCTCGCCTCCCCGCGGGGAGAGAGCGGCGCCGCGCCGTCGCCGCCGTCGGCCCCGGTGGCTTCAGGGGTCTCCGGCGTTTCCCGCCGGCGCACCTCGAGGTCGATGCGCATCAGGCCGTCGAGCGGCATCGCCATCGTCTCGTGACGCTCCTGGACGATCGCCGCGCGCAGCGGCACCACGCCGGTCGGGTCCGTGGCGCTCCACAGCGAACGCACCGAACCGGGAAGCCGCGGCATCACCTCGCCGGCCACCGAGAGGCCGGCGCCCGAATAGAAGCCGAGCAGCGTCAGGTCGCGCCGCGAGTGCAGCGACCGCAGCAGCGCCAGGGCCTGTGAGAAGGTGCCGGGCTCGACCGGTGCAAGCGCCAGCCTGGCGGCGTCGGCGCTGGCGCCATCGCCGATCAGCAGCGAGTAGCGGCCGACCGGCAGGTCGCGCGGCAGCTCCACCTGGAAGAAGTGCCGGAAGTGATCGCCGCGGTAGGCAAGCAGCTCGACGCTGACCCCCAGGCGATCGCCGGGATGCACCATGGTGCGGTCGGCGTGCGCCGCCAGCAGGCTCGCGCCGCGCGGCTGCGGCGACTGCTCCACGTCCACCTCGAGGCTGTCGATACGCACCCGTTCGAGCGGACTTTGCACCAGGTAGGCGGCCAGCGCCAGCAGGTGGCCGGCCATGGCGGTGCCGGCGTTGTCGCCGTCGAAGCTCTGGTGGATCACCAGGTCGCCGTAGGGGTCGAGGTGGAAACGAGCGGTCATCTCGATGTCCTGCGGGCCGCTGGCGTAGCTCGCCGATTCGAGCCCGGCCAGCAGGGTGCTGCCGGCGAGCAGCGGCAGCAGATCCGGCACGTCGGCCAGTTGCACGCGGTACTGCCGGGAGGCGCCGGCAGGCCCGCTGGCGGCGGCGGCCCCCGGGCTGCGGGCCGAGGCCGTGCCACCGATGCGCAGCACCATCGGGATCATCGGCGCCGCGGCGCCGAGGCGGCCCTCGATGCCGGCCTTGCGGTCCTGCTCGAAGGCGCCGACCGTCTGGCCGAGGTTGGTGATCTTGAAGGAGCTGTACTGACTCGACAGGACGGTCACCACGTCCGCCGCCGCCATCGGCACGCGGATCGGCCCCAGGCCGAGGAACGGATGGCCGAAGGCAAGGATGCGGTCGCCCAGGTGATCGGTGACCGTGCCGGTGGCGGCGAGCTGGAAATCGCCGCTGACCAGGACCGCGGCCACCGAGCTGCCGGGCGCCAGGTCGGGCGGGTGGGCACCGGGCGCCGCGGCGGCATGCCCGGTCGATGCGACGGCGCCCAGGGACTGGCGCAGCAGGCCCCGCGACAGCTCGCCGAAGCCGGAGGTAGCCCATTCGATGCCCGCCTGGGCGCCCTCGGGCGCACCGGCGAGGCGGGGCCGCAGGCGTTCGAGCTGGCGGGCCAGCAGGTCGGCCGGAACCCGGCCGGCGAGCCGGCCGGCCAGCTCGACCGGGGGCGGCGGCGTCATCGGCAACGGGCCGCCCAGGGTGGCGAGGTCGCGCATCAAGGCGATCGGCGTGACGCCGCAGATCGCTTCCTTGGAGAACGGCCAGCCGAACGAGACCGCCCCCGCCAGGCGGCCGTCGAGAAACACCGGGCTGCCGCTCATCCCGGCGGCCACGCCGCTCGACTCGAGGCCGCGCCCTGAAAGGCGCGCCAGGATGTAGCTCATGTCGGGGCTGATGTTGCGCATCACTCCGATGACCTCGACGTCGAAGCGCTCGGGTTCGCCACCGGCGAACACCGAGAGCCCATAGCCGCGCTGGCCGACCTTGATCTCGTCGAGGTCGATCGTCGGCAGCGGCAGGGACGCCGCCTGCCGAGCACCGGCTTGGGCGCCGGCCGGCTGGTGGGCGCGCCCGCCGGCGTCCTTGCCGCCGCGATCGGGATTGGCGGGCAACGCCGGTGGGCGTGGAGGCACCGGCGCGGGAGGAACCGGGGGTGCCGGGGCCGCGGCCCGGGGAGCGCGCGCCGGATCGTCCGGATCGGGCACGGCCTGGCCGGCCGCCGGCCGCGGCAGCCAGGCAACGGCCAGCAGGGCGACGACCGCCAGCATGGCAAGCCGCGACAGGGCCCCCGTCCGA
>DATKFK010000828.1:0-8045 GCA_035544375.1 Thermoanaerobaculia bacterium | reverse complement strand
TCATCGGCGCCGGTGGGATCGTTCTCGTCCTGATCGTACAATCCGTGGCTGGAAAGTACGCCGGCCAGGCGCAAGAGGTGTGGGGATGGGCACTGCCAACGTTCCTCCCGACGCTCGCGCTCATGGTCGCCGTCCTCGGGGCTGGCGCCCTCGAACCCGTCGCCGATACGACGCAAGTCCGCGGCGACTTCTATGTTCTCGCCTTGTGGCTGTCGCGAGTCTATGTCGCTTTGATCGTCGGCATTATCCTCGTCGAGCCGCTGAGCCCGCTCGAACCGCTCGCGCTCTACAAGCTCTCCGGCCTCTGGCTCGCGCCCTTCCAGGGACTCGTCACCTCGGCGATTGGCGTCCTCTTCTTCACTCGCCAGCGATGAAGCCCTCGCGGCTCGCCCGCGGCTGAGGGCTCCCCGGTAGCGGCACGCCACGGCTTACCGCGCTACAGGCCACCACCTGCTGACGGTCCACAGGAGTTGGTCATGGTCGCCTCGGCCTCGGCTGGCGGCTCGGCGCCGGCCCTGATCCTCACCGGATCGAAGACGCTTGCAGCGTTCGCGCGGGTCCTCGCCCCGTCTTGGCTCGCTCTCCAGGGTTCATGGGTGCAGTAGAATTGACGCAATGACGAGCAAGGCGGCGACTCCTTGGATGCGATGGTCTGTCGTCTTGCTCGCCTCCCTGCTGCCTCTCTTGAGCCCTGCCGCAGCAGCGCCCGACGATGCCGCGCGACGCTGGCTTATCGCGATCCAGGATCCGGCCCGGCGCCTGGACACGGCCTATGCGATCGACGACGTGACCGCCGAGGGAGCGCCCGCGCTGCCTACCCTCCTTGGAGCGCTCTCCAACTCCACCGATCCCTACGTTCGCGGAACGGCGGCCGGAGCCCTGGGCGAGCTCGGCGTCGAACCGAGACGGCTCATCCCGCCACTGGTTGGGGCCCTGTACGATCCGGACCCGCGAGTCTCTGCGCAAGCCGCGATTGCGCTCTCCAAGATCGGCCCGCCTGCGGTGCCTGCCCTCGTCGACCTGGTCGAAAACGGCATCCTTGCGACTGGACGCTGGCCAGAGAGACTCGTCGTCAGGTCGGCCGATTCCTGCACCGGGTACTGGTTCTTCAGGCCGGCAGTCGCAGCGGCGATGGCACTCGCCGATATCGGCGCCCCGGCTGCTGCCGGTCTCGTGGCAACGCTGCAACTCCCGCCGCGGGCCGATCTCGGGTTTGACAGCTACGTGCTACCCCTCCTGGCATTGCGCAAGATCGGCACCGCTGCCATTCCCTTCTTGAGGCGGGCACAGCATGGACCTGATTCGCGCTCCCGCCTGCTGTCTGCAATCGCCGTGGCACGCATCCGATTCGACCTGAAGCAAGCAGGCCTCGCCACCAGCGCTGTCGACCCGGCGGCCAAAGAGGCGGCTACGAGCCTGTCGGCGGCACTGGTGAACCTTCGCGCCACGGCCCACGCGGTGGGTAACCACCCTGACCTGGGAGGCCTGCTAACGACCTCGCTGGGCCAGATCGGGCCCCACGGCGTCCCTGCCCTGCTCACCGCCTTGAACAACCCTCAACTGGAACACGGCGCCATTCAAGCTCTGGCGCATTTGGGGAGTGAGGCTGCGTTGGCCGCCCCTGCGCTTCTCGCCGTACGTTCCAAGGAGCGTCCCAATGCCATTCTGGTCTTGGGAAAGCTCGGCTCCGAAGCCGCATTGCGTGGCCTCGCCTCATTGCTCGACGGCAACGATCTCGACGATGCTTCCTCGGCCGTCGAGGCCTTACCGGAAAGCGGACCCGCGGCGATTCCCCTCCTCAGTCGTGCGCTCACCAAACCGAACCTCCGGCAAGACGCCGCCAGGGGTCTGAGCAGACTTGGACCTGACGCGGCACCTGCCGTTCCTGCACTCACAAGGATGCTGAGCGGGCTGGACGCTCGAGCCGACGGAGACTCGCGCACGATCGCTCTCGAAACCCTCGCGGACATCGGTCCCGGCGCGAGAGCCGCAGTACCCGAACTCATCGAGATCCTCCGTCAGCCGGTCGACCCCAACGACACCTACGTGCATCGATTGGCACTGCAAGCCCTCGGCAAGATCGGCCCGCATGCGAGCCCGGCCTTACCACAGATCGTGTCGGCCCTGGCGAACGTTCATCTCACTGACGATGCCCGAGCCGCCATTCGCGGCATCGGCCCCCAACCCGAGGTGGTGCATGCTCTCGTCATCGCCTTGACGAAAAAACCCGTGCCATCGGTGGTGGTGACTCTTCTCGCGGAGCTCGGACCGGCCGCGGTCGAGGCCACTCCGGTGCTGAGGCGGCTACGCGACCAGGGAGGATTGCAGTCCTGCGAGGCCGAGCTCGCGCTCGTCAGCATCGAACCCAGCGCCGACTTGCTCGCCGCCCTCTTACGAGGTGCCTGCCAAAGTCCCTGGCGAGCCATTGCAAGCGCCGAGCGCATCGGCCGTGCCGGAGTCCCGTTTCTGGTCCAACTCCTTCGCGGGAGCGACGCGACCTCCGCCGCCGAGGCACTGGCCCGGATCGGTCCAGACGCCAGTGCTGCGCGTGCAGCGCTGACCACCGCTCTGATGAGCCCGGACACCGATCTGAGGAGGACAGCAGCCGCAGCCCTTGCAGCGATCAGCGGCAGACTGCAGGGCACCCTGGCGACGATCGCGAACGACGATGCGGTTCTCAAGCATGCGGAGTTCTTCAGGGCCGAGGCCATGGGTTGGTGGTCGGGGCCTATCGAGTGCCAGGGAGATACGGCTAGTATCTTTAAATTCAATATCTGGAGTGTGGCGGGAACCATCATCCGCGGCACCTTCGATTCACCACCCCTCCTGCCGTGGCCGCCCCCCGGATTCTCTGCGCACGCCGTTTTGCCGCACACCGTCGGCGGCGGAGCGGCGACGACGCTGGCGGCCGTCTACGACCGGCTGGCTGCGGCTCTTCAGGCCAGGGGCTTCGACGACAACGGCACGTTCGCGGTGCCCGGAGGCTTTGCCTTGGTGACCCGACTCGAGCGCATCCGGCCCGACGGGTCACCGGATCGCGAGAGCCGCTGGTCGGCCGGCAAGGAAATACCGGGCGATCTCCTCACCTACCTCGGTCAATTGTTTCTCGAGAGGCGCGGCCAGTTTCGGCTCATCGCCTTCTTGGTCACCACCGCTCACGACGTCGAGCGCGGCAGTGCGACCCTCAATGAGCGGGAGGCCAGGATCCTGTCCCTCCGGGGAGGGAGAGTTCTACCCGCCTCGATTGCCGCGCTGCCGTTTGCCGGGCGGGACTGCCACGTCCTCATCTATCATTTCGCGAGGCAGCAAGGCGGCGCGGTCGTGCTCCGGCCCAGCGAGTTGTCAACGCGGCAGCACCTCGAGCAAGCAGGGCTCTGGCAACAGCTCGGGCTCACGCAGTGACGGCGCGCGTCACCTGAACCGCGCCGCCTCGGCCGTTTACTTCTTGGCCGCGGTCTTCCTCGCCGTCGTCTTTCCAACCCCCGTCTTTTTCGCCGCCGCCTTCTTGACTATCCCTCTCTTGGCAGGCGCCTTCCTGGCCGCGGTTTTCTTGGCTGCCGCGTTCTTGCGCACCGCCTTCTTCCCCACCGCCTTCCTGACTGCCGCTGCTGGCGCAGCCTCCCGCCGGACGTCCCAGACGATGGGTCGGAGATCGATTGTCGCGTGCTCGCGACGGAAGTCATCGGCCTGCCGGCGCAGTGCCTCGAGCAGGGCGGTGGCCGACTGTTCGTGTGGCGGCGGTAAGCTCGCCTGCCACCGCGCCAGTTTTCCCGTCCAACCTACAAGGTAGACGCCATGCCGGAAGTGCTCCTCTAGCAGGTACGCCTTACCGAGTTGGTCCACGAGGGAGGTCGAGACACCTCGGCTGTCGGACCACTTGATCTCGATCACCGTCGTCGCCCAATCGTCGCTGCCGTAGAGCCGCGCGAGAACGCGGATGTCCAGTCGCCGGCCGCGCTTAACCTCCGCCTCCCGATCGATCAGCTTCCCGGGGAGACGGTCCTGAAGGCGCCGAATGATGTACGCTTGAAGTGCCTCTTCGCGGCGATGCTTCTCGGCCTTGCCTTGGCCACCTGGGCTGAAGAGCAGAGCATGGTCATAGCCCAGATCGACTTCGAGTTTGCCGAGTTCCTCGACTACCACCTCGAGCAGGTCGTCCGCGCTCCGGATCAAGCGCCAGTGCTCGTCGTCGAGAAGCTGGCAGGCAGCGGCCGCGTCGAGACCTACACCGTGGGTAGCGCCTACACCACGACCACCCTCTCGCCCTCGAGGACGGCTGAGCAGATCGTCGGCGGCACGGGATCTCTGCAGGCGCTCGATGAAGGCGCGCGCCTGCGGAAGAACCTCCATTGCACTTTCCACGGCCGCGGATGCCTGCGGTGTGGGCAATTGGACCAGGTGCCCCAGCAACTGCCAGCGGAGCTGGCGCAGCTCGAAGTCGCGAGTGACGAGGACTCCGCCTTCAGTCTCGGGTGGGTCCTGCTCCCGTGGGTAGGCCGCGAAGAGCACTTCCGCCAGCTCCAGGATCCGCTCGGGTGGCCAGCTCGACCAGTCGATACGGAGACCCTCGGGAGCCCCAGGACCGAAACCCCGCAGCTGCTCGAGAAGGTCTTTGCCCCCCAGCGCCGCGCCTTCCTTGATCCGCGGCCATGCTTCATCGGGGGCGAGGGCAAGCAGGATCTCGAGGGCCCGCAGACCAAGACGATCGGGTTGCCCACCAGGTTCGTGCACAGCGAGAATTCGCGCCAAGGGCCGGGCTGCGAGCACTGATCTCGAGAGCCGGAGAGCCTCGTCGGGCCGCCGTGCCGCGAGCAGCTCGAGCAGAATGGCGCTTGCTTCGGCCGGCTGCGCTCCTTCGATGCCGCCTGCGACCCATCGCACCACGCCGTCCGTCCAGAGGGACGCCGGCAGATCCTGGAGCAGGATCGAGTAGGCGGACTCTCGCAGCTCGCGTGCGATGGCCTCGAGCAGGATGCGTTCCACTGCCACCGGCACGCTCTGCAAGCCAGCTTCGAGAACTCCGACCCTCTCCGGGTGGTACACCTTGAGGACCGCAGGGAGCCAGCGCTCGGCGCGCGCAGCGGTGAGCGCGAAGCGCTCGGGCCGGTACCGCAGCAAGGCGACGAAAGCCTCGGCTTCGTAGCGCAGCACCCGTGGATAGCGCAGGCCCTCGGTCACGGGCGTCGGAAGGATCGAATCGAGAGCCCCCGCACAGGCGTCGAGAACCTGTTCTTGCAGAGCTGCCGGCAGGTCGGTCCACTCACCCGCGAGATTGCGCGGACGGAAACGCGCCTCCGAGAAGTTCGCCCACGCCAGTTGCCAGAAACGCTCCTGCTCGCTGAGGCGCGAGCTGGCGAGCAGCTCGCGGTCCACCTCGGCGATCGCGCGCATCGGAGCCGTCTCGGCGGCCTGCCGTGCCGGTTCCTCTTCCTGCTCTTGACGTTCTTGCTCGCGGGCTTCCTGGTAGGCTGCAAGGGCCTGCGGCGCACGCCGCTCGGTTGCTTCATAGACTCGCCGCCGCAGGACTGTGTCGTCCGTGCCATCTGCTAGGCGCAGGGCGCGCAGCCAGAGGAGCGGCATGCCGTCCGCCAGGTCGGCCATCAGGTGGTCCAGCAGCCACGGGAGATCTTTGGCATCCAGGAGAGAGTCGGCCCAGTGCCAATGTGCAGCTGCCCCGGAGGCCTTCCGCGCCGCCACCACGGCTAAGAAGAGCTCGCGCCGGCCGGTCTCAGACGCCAAGAACGCCTTTTCGAGGCAAGGGACCAGCTCGCGCTCCGAAAGCGGCAGGGTCGACGCGACCGGAATGAGTCGTCGCAGCATGGCCGGGTCCATGGGTTCAGTCGACGCGATGAGCTTCACTGCGGCACTGTAGACCTGCCACCGCGGCGGGGGCGGCCAGCGCCCTTCCCGGTGCCGCTGCTCCGCCTCGCGGGCGAGAGCTTCGATCGCGGCTGGGCCCAGATCGGACACGATCCGCTCGGCGTCGCCGAGCCCCATGCTCCGAATGAGAGCGAAGGCCAGGGCTTGCATCGCATCCGCCAGGTCGCTGGCCAAGTCAGGCGGCATCGATCCAAAGCCGCGCGCGGCGGTCCAAAGACCGGTCCTCACGAAACCGCTGATCAATGAGGAGGCAATCGCCATCTGCTCCCGCGTCGCCGGGACCGACCTCTCGACGAAGTCTTGCAGAGTCCTGAGAAGCTCAATCCCTGCAGCACGCCCAGCGATGGCGGCGCACCACTGCCGCAGCCTCTCGTCCTGCGAGCCATCGGCGACGATTGCCGTTGCCGCACGGACGACTGCCTCGAGCTCGAGAGCCACTCCGATCCGCAGCAGCATGATTCTCGCGAGCGCCGGCTTCGTCGCATCGAGCAGGCGTTCGGCGAGCTCGCGGTCGAGGTTTGCCATGGCCAGCCGCCTAAGGGTCTGCGGATCGTCGAGTCCATCGGGCCGGGCTTCACCCGCCGCCAGCTCTTCGAGGCGATCGAGGACGCTTCGCACTTCGACCGCGCTGGCGATGAAAAGGTCTGAAGGGAGCGGCCCGAGTTCCAGCCGGAGCCAGTCTCTGACCGCCGGCACCTCATGCACCTCGGCCAAGAGTCGCGCCAGATCGCTCAACTCGGGCCGGATCGACACCGTCGACTGGGCTGCCCCGGGCACATCGAGCAGGACCGCACGCAGCGTGATCTGCGGCAGGCGGGCCATGCCGAAGGCCGCCATCCAGTCGCGAGCGTTCCGGTGGACGAACCGGTGGGAGTCGCCGGTCGTACGGAACATCGCAGAGCGCAGTGCCTCGCGCGCCGCTGCCCGCGTGGCCAATTGCGGATACCTGGGCTCTGCGTCCGCTATGACCTGACGCAGTGTGGTACGGGCGGTGTCTGGCAGGCCTGGCGGGTTCTCCTCGCTGGCAAGATCTTCGTTGCCCGTCAGCGTAAGCACGGCTGCGATCCTTGCTGCTGCCGCGAAGCGACGCTCCGGCTCCGAGTCGAAGGGTTGCGGCTGAGGGTGATAGTGATGCTCCGCGAGGAGCTGCTGCAAGACGCCCTGCCACACCTCGCGCACGGACAGCGCGGCCGACCCACGCTGCTTGTACAGAAAGGACAGGACAGCGGGGTAGCCAGCCACGCGCTGCAGCTGGCTGCTCTCGATGAGGTCGAGCACCTGCCGCCAGTCGGCGTCGCTGCCGCCTTGCTGCCGGATCAGCTCCCGCGCGTTGTCGAGGTCCAGAGGAAGCAGTTCAGCGACCAGAAAATCATTGCCATAGAGATCGCGCAGCCTGGCTTCCAGCTGCGGGTACACCTGGCGCAGGTCGCCCTCGCGGGCGAAGGCAAGGAGCCGCAGGCGTTGGCGCGCTTTGGGTGCCAGTTCCTCGAGCAGGCGAACGAGCGCCGGGCAGAGACTGGCCTCGCGCCGCTGTCCCTCCTCCAAGGCGTCGTAAATCCAGGTGGCAGTTCGTCGGCTGCGGCTCCACTCGCGCCACCAGCTCGGCGCCAGAGGCTGGCCCAGAATCCTCGCCTCGAGGTCGGTGAATTCAAGAAACCGCGGCTGGGAGGGGCGGTCGCTCTCTTCGAGCGGAGTCAGGCTATTGACGATCTGGCGAGCCGTGTAGCTCTTGCCCACCCAGGGTGGGGCGAGCACCAGCGTGCAGGGGCGAGCGAGCAGCTGATCAGGGCCAAAGAACCGCGCAGAGGGCTGGAGGAAGCCATACTGATCCTGGTAGAGATCGAGGGCGGCCGTGTCGCTGCGCTCAGCGAAACGGCGCGACGTACCAGTGATCAGAGGGGCCGCAACTGGCGTCATCAAGAGAGAGGATCACATGCCGCGAGGGCGCCGGCAAGACCTCGCGGCAGCTCCTCGGTCCAAGTTCGATCTCTCCTCCTCCCATGCCCCAAACAACTTCTGAACCGGCGAGAAACCCCCGCTTCCACACCTGGGCTCTCGCGGCTCGCTTCCTCGATGCCGCTGGCGAGACCCACTGGCAGGAGACACCGTCCCGCATCGCCGCCAGCAGGCCCGCTCTCGTCATCGGCCATGACGACCCCGACACA
>DATKFK010000827.1:0-3961 GCA_035544375.1 Thermoanaerobaculia bacterium | reverse complement strand
TTCCAGTGTTCACCACCCAGGCATCGAGACCGCCGCTATCTAAGTCCCAGCAAACGACCATGCGAAGATGCTTCTTCGGCGAGGGGGCCGATACGATGATTTCCCCCGACTTTGGGTCCTTACGCAGGCAATCGCCGAGGAGGGCAGCTTTGTAGTGAACCGTACCTTCGCCAGTGAAGGCAAAGCCTTCTCTCTCCTCTCCGGGCTTGAGATGAGTCCATGAGTCGGGAGGCTCCGCGGTTTCGCTTCGGGCGGGTGAAGCATGCGTCAAGGCAAACGCGCAAGTGAGAGCGACAAAAGTCGTTTTCATCGTGTCCTCCTTACTTGTCTGAGTCGCATGCCTCGGTGGTGCTTCAGGTTGGCGGCCCGGTCAGCGATTGCATCGCCGCGCGGCCAGGACCGCGCGGGCGATCCAGCGTGACCCCCGCGCCGGTTGCCGGGCCCGGGCGCCCTCATCGGCCTGTCCAGGTCCATCCACTCAGCAGTTATTGTACCGGCAGTGGAAATTCGCGTAGCCAATTTGTGAATACAGTCCGCCCTCGAACTGGCAGGCCCCCACCGGAATGATTTGAAGAGAGCAATCGAAGTAACCCGTGTTCTCGAGACATACCCCCTTCGCGTAGCTCTGGAGTTGCGCGGTCAGGACACTCGTCGCCGCAGCGCAGGACACTCCGCTGCTGCCAGACATCAAGCCGCTCTGGTACATCTGTGGAGCGCAGACAGTACCACAGGTGGAGGTGAGGCTGAGCCCGGGCTGCATCCCCGCGCCCAAGCCTGCGAGCTCGATTTTGCCGGGACAGATCTGCGGCTCAGCGGCGTAGGCAATGACGGGCAGCAACAAGGCCACCCCAAGCACGATCACCTTTCGGATCATCTCTTCTCCTTTGGAAGGGTTCTTGGTAGGAATCAGGCCCTTCAGGTCGCCCAACCGCCACTGTAATACTTCTTAAATCGCTCCGCAACTTACTTATAGCCATTTCTCGATCAGCAGGTCCCTCGCCGAAACTGCGATTCTCCAAGCTCACTTGGGTACATTGGTTGCCTTCGTCTGCGATCGCAGGCGCCTGGGACCCTTCCCGCGCGACTCCATCGCCCTCGCCGCCCCGCCAGCGAGTAGCCGGCGAACAGGACCGTGCCGTTGAGCAGCATCCCTTCGAGGTGGCGGTGAGCGCGCGGGTGCTTTTCGGCCCACAGCCGGTAATCCTCCCGCGTCAGCGTGTGCGGACGCTCGAGAGTCCCGTGCACCTGGAAGAGCCGCGGCCGCTCCCGATCGCCGAGCCGGTCGTAGCCGTCCTCGTCCCAGACCGGGCTCTCGCCTAGCACTCGCGCCAGCAGGCCGTCGTAGTTGGTGGAAAGACCGCCCCACGGCAGCCGCCCCAACGCTCGGTGCGCCGCCGACAGCTCGAGGTCCCGGTCGTCCAACAGCGCCCGCACTGCCCTTTCCAACGTGGCGCGCTCTTGCCCCATAGCGATGGCATCGAATAGATTTAGCACGTCGCGGTATGCCGCCGCATCCTCCTGGCATCGCTCCGCCACGTCATGCGCAAGGTCCCGCCATAGCGGCAAACGCCGCCATTTCCCTTCCCGCGCCGGCGCCAGGTGCGAGATCCCGGCGCCGACGAAGAGCGCCTGCTGGCCGTCCTTCAGCCGCTGCACCAGCCGGCGCGCCAGCTCAGGAGGCAGTGGGGATTTCATGGGCGCATCCACCCTCGCGCTCGCAACGTCGCATAGCAGCCCGTGGTGGAATGCCGAGTCTCAGGCAAGCCGACGGGCATCGAGGTTGAGAGCGGAGAGCAAGCAACCCGGCGTTGATGTGACCAGCTTGCTGACCCAAGAGCGCGAGAGAGCTTGCCAGGCGACTATCCAGGCGAAGAAATGAGCCCAAAGCGACGACAGCCCCGCCCTGCGGAGGCCACGAGGCTTGGCGGTGCCCAGATGTCGGCGCAACAGCAGGCTGAGGTTGAAAGCTGCGGCCTGTACCAGCAGGCGTTTGGCGATGTTCAGCCGACCGCGCAAGTGGACCCGGCGCATACCGCCGGTGTCGTAGCAATGAGCGAAGCTGCGCTCAAGCAGCTCCCCGCGGCGGCGCAAGAGTCTCTTGCCCCGCTCGCCGCGAATGCGGCGCCGGTTGGCGTAGGTGGCCCGCTGCTCCGCGCTTGTGGCGCCAGCGGCGCCGGCCCCGATCCGGTTCGGAGATGTAAGTCCGAATGCCCAGCTCTTGGCGGCCGGTAAGGACCGCATTGCTATGGTAGCCCTTGTCGGCCACGAGTTCCGACAGCACCTCGTTGCCAAGACCTTCGGCTGCCTGGTCGTCCTCCGAGACATCGGCCAAGGTGTCCATCGCCTCGGCGACGGTTTCCTCGAGGCTGGCTGGATCGCCGCGATCCGCCGGTTGCACCGTTACCGCGACTCGGCGTTTCAATACCCGAAGCCTGAGCCAGGCGAGTAAGAAACTCCTTGTAGCTCTCGCCGGTGTCCCGCCGTACGATGCTGCGCAGCGCCGCATTGGCCTCCAAAGTCGTCGCATCGACGCCGAGCGTCTCGCCTCGCAGCAGTCCACCTTTGGCCAGCACCTGCAACACCCACGTGAACACCTCTTGATGGGTTTGCAGGTCGATCAGTCGCCGGTTGCGAGAAACCGTCGAGTGGTCCGGCGTCGCATCGGCCAACGAGTAGCCCAAGAACTCTCGCAGCGCGATCGAATCGGCGACTCGCCAGGCGATCCCGCGCTCCGAGTCGATCCCCTCGAAGTAGCCGATCAGCAGCAGGCGAAAATAGACTGCCGGCGGCAAGGACGGCCGACCGAGCTTGTCGGCGTAGAACTCCTGACAGGCGCGCTCGACGTACTCATCGAACCCGTGCTGGCCCAGGATCTGGTTCAGCCGGCGGTAGAACGGATGCGCTGGACCCTTGGTCAACCGCGCCGCTTCCACCCACAAGGACGCTGCCGATGCCGCTTGCGCTTGCCCATCGCCATGCCGGGAGCTCCTTCTTGACCTACCCCCAATTCTACCGGCCAAGGGCCGCGACATCAATGGAATCAAGCACTTTCACCACGGGCTGCTAGGGTCGTCGCTCTCCTCGCAGGCGGCGAGCAAGCGCTCCCTCTCGTCTTGTGAGAGATACCGGACGAGGCCGCGGGGCTCCCTCTTGGGGCGGACCTTTTTCGCCGGATTGTCCTCAAGCCAACCCCATTCGTTCTTGGCGATGTTGAGCGCGTGGCGGAGCACAGCCAGATAGCGGTGCTGCGTAGCCGGGGCGGCAGGCTTCTCGCCGGGCCCCATCCGTGCAAGGCTGCTCCTGGCCTCCGAGATGGCTGCTGGAGTTAGGTCGGAGAGATAGCGGTCGCCGAGCCTTGCTCTCCACCAGGCGAGCTTGGCCGCTCGGTGACGCTGCTCACCTTCGTCGTAGTCAGGTAGCTTCTCTTGCCGGTAACGGTCGATGAGCTCGGCCAGCGTGTGCCGCCTGGCCTCGCTAGTCGGGAAGCGGCGCCCTTCGCGGATGGCTGCGCGGATGCTCTCAGCCTATTGCGCGGCGTCTGTCTTCCGGTCGAATGTTTCGGTCTGGATCGGGTGGCCCTTCATTCTGACCCGCATCCGCCACGAGACCTTGCCGTTCTTGCCGATGCGACGCTGGATACTCATGTGTTCGGTCCTCCCCTGTCGGGCAATTGGCCCCCACTCAGGCAAGTGGACCAATTGTGGACCAAGTCGCTCCCTGACACAAGCTCCGTTGATCTAAGTGCTTGATTCTGTAGGTGGGCCGTCGGGGGGTCGAACCCCGGACCTTCGGATTAAAAGTACTCGCCAATCCTAGACATTCCTTGATCTTGCTAGAAGAACTGGCTGAAAGAAAAGGACTTATGGTCTCCGATGGCGCGGCGGTTCTAGTCCGATCTAGGCGGTTATAAAAATCCGTTGTCACTAGCGTGTCACTAGGCCGAACTTCCTTTTGAAACTTC
>DATKFK010000826.1:0-2297 GCA_035544375.1 Thermoanaerobaculia bacterium | reverse complement strand
CGCCTGGCCCGCGCCGGCGACCCCGAGCGCCTGCTGGCGCGCGCCGTCCTCGGCACCCTTTCGCCGCGCGAGGCCGCGGCGCTGCGCGACGGCCTCGCCGAGGCCCCGGCCATCCTTGCCGAGGTGGCCGCCGCCGAGTCGCCGCTGCTGGCCGAGCTGGCGGCGGTCGATCCGCTGCCCGGCCTCGCCGGCGAGCTGGCGCGGGTCCTCGCGCCGGTCCCCGCCGCCAGCTTCGAGGAGGGTGGCATCATCGCCGCCGGGGTCGATCCCGAGCTCGACCGCTACCGCTCGCTGACCCGCGACAGCAAGCGCCACGTCCTGGCGCTCGAGGCGCGCGAGCGCGAGCGCACCGGCATCGCCTCGCTCAAGGTCCGCTACAACCGCGTCTTCGGCTACTACCTCGAGGTCACCCGCGCCAACCAGGCAAGGGTCCCCGCGGACTACATCCGCCGCCAGACCCTGGCCAACGCCGAGCGCTACGTCACCCCCGAGCTCAAGGACCTCGAGGAACAGATCCTCGCCGCCGAGGAGCGGCAGGCGGCGATCGAGCTCGAGCATTTCCGCCGCCTGACCGCGACGATCGCCGGCAGCGCGGCGGGCTTGCAGGCCCTGGCCGCGGCCCTCGGCACTCTCGACGCGCTGGCGGCGTTCGCCGAGGCCGCCGCGCGCCATCGCTACGTGCGGCCGCGGATGCTGCCGGCCGGCGCCCCGATCGAGATCCGCGAGGGGCGCCATCCGGTGGTCGAGCTGGCGCTCCGCGACGCCTTCGTCCCCAACGACGCGGAGCTCGACTCCGCCTCGTCGCAGATCGTGCTGCTGACCGGTCCCAACATGGGCGGCAAGTCCACCTACCTGCGGCAGGTGGCGTTGATCGTGCTGATGGCGCAGGCCGGCAGCCTGGTGCCGGCGGAGGCCGCGTCGCTCGGCGTCGTCGACCGCATCTTCACCCGCGTCGGCGCCTCCGATGATCTGGCGCGCGGCGAATCGACGTTCATGGTGGAGATGATCGAGACCGCCAACATCCTGCGCCACGCCACCGAGCACAGCCTGGTCATCCTCGACGAGGTGGGGCGGGGCACCGCCACCTTCGACGGCCTGTCGCTGGCCTGGGCGATCGTCGAGTACCTGCACGAGCACCGCCGCCCGAAGACGCTCTTCGCCACTCATTACCACGAGCTGACCGAGCTCGCGGCGCTGCTGCCGCGGGTGGTCAACCGCACCATGGCGGTCAAGGAATGGGACGAGCGCATCGTGTTCCTGCGCCGCGTGGTGCCGGGCAGCGCCGACAAGTCCTACGGCTTGCACGTGGCGCGGCTCGCCGGCCTGCCGCCCGCGGTGATCGAGCGGGCCGGGGAGATCCTCGCCAACCTCGAGGCGCAGGAGTACGACCTGGCCGGCCGGCCGCGGCTGGCCCGCGGCAAGGCGCCCGCGGCGGCCGACGATGCGGCGCAGCTGACGCTCTTCGCGCCGCCGGAACAGGTGGTGGCCTCGCTGCTGCGCGACGCCGACCTCGACCAGCTGGCGCCGCTCGCCGCCCTCAACCTGCTGCACGCTCTGAAGTCACGGCTGGGATGAACGCGGGCGGCTGCGTCTTCGTGGGTATCCCGGGCAAGCGGCTGGACCGCTCGACGGCCGCCCTGCTCGCCGCCGCGCAGCCCGGCGGCGTGGTGCTCTTCGGACGCAACCTCGAAACCGCCGAGCAGCTGCTCGGTCTCGTCGCCGGGCTGCGCCGGCTGCTGCCCCAGGCGGTGCTCGCCATCGACGCCGAGGGGGGGCGCGTGGACCGCCTCAGCGCGCTGGCCGGCCCGGCGCCAGCGGCGTCACTGCTGGCCCGCTGGCCGCCCGACGCGGCGAGGAGCACGGGGCGGTGCATCGCCAGGGCGCTGCGCCTGTTCGACCTCGATCTCGACCTCGCGCCGGTGGTCGATCTCGACCACGGCGAGACCGGCAACGCCCTCGACGGGCGCTACCTGGGCATGCGCGGCCCGGCGGTGACGCAGCGGGCGCGCGCCTTCCTGCGCGGCCTGCACAGCGCCGGCGTCGGCGGCTGCCTCAAGCACTTTCCCGGCCTCGGCGCTGCCGCCGAGGACACCCACCACCGCACCTCGGCGGTGCGCCTGAGCGCCGCCGCCCTGGCGCTCCACCGCAAACCTTTCGAGGCACTGGCGCCGCTGGCCGGCGCGGTCATGGTGGCGCACGCCGTCTACCCGGCGCTCGACCCCGAGGAGCGGCCCGCCAGCCTCTCGCCGCCGGTGATCGAGGGCTTGCTGCGGGGCGAGATGGGGTTCGACGGGCTG
>DATKFK010000825.1:0-2556 GCA_035544375.1 Thermoanaerobaculia bacterium | reverse complement strand
CCGGCGCAGGCCGCGGAAGGCGCCGAGGTCGCCTTCGGCAAATTGATGGAACAGGCTGGTGGTCAGCAGCATCGAGGTGACGTGATGACGGTCGAGGGTCTGGCCGACAGCGTGCAGATCAGGCAGGCGCGGGGCGAAGAGGACGAGCCGGGCGCCGGCGAGCAGGGGCGTCCAGATCTCGAGCGTCGAGGCGTCGAAGGCCAGCGACGCCAGGTGCAGCCATGCATCTTCGGGGCAAGAGCCGGCGCATCGCGGGTCGGCGACCAGGCGCACCACGGCGCGATGGGTCAGGCCGACTCCCTTCGGCTCCCCTGTCGAGCCGGAGGTGTACATGACGTAAGCCAGGTTGTCGGGGCTCGTGCCGGCGTCGACGCCGGCGCCGCTCTCGCCGGCCAGCTCCCGCCACCCGCTGTCGAGGCAGAGCACCTCGACGCCGCGCTCGGCGAGGCCCGGCGGCAGCTCCTGCCGGCGGTGCTCCTGGGTGATCAGCACCGGCGCCCCGGTCTCGGCCAGGATGAGCTCGATGCGCTGCCGCGGGAAGCTCGGGGCCAGCGGCACGTAGGCGGCGCCGCTCGCCAGCACGCCGACGAGGCCCACCACCAGCTCGAGGGACCGCTCGACTGCGAGCGCCACCGTCACCTCCGGTCCCGCTCCCAGGCGCCGCAGGCGGTGCGCCAGCTGATTGGCGCGCCGGTCGAGCTCGCCGTAGGTCAGGTTGCGGCCATCGCAGGTCACCGCCACCCGGTGCGGCCAGCGCCGCGCTTGCGCAGCGAAGTGCTGGTGCAGGCAGCGGTGCCCCGGGTAGTCGCGGGCGGTGTCGTTCCACTCCGCCAGGAGCTGGCAGCGCTCCCATGCGGGGAGCAGCGGCAGGTCGGAGAGCGCTGCCGCGGGCGCTTCGACCACGCCCGACAGCAGGGTCTCGAGGTGTTGCGCCAGCCGGCAGACGGTGGTGCGGTCGAAGAGGTCCGTCGCGTACTCGAGACCGCCGGCAAGGCCGCCATCCGGCATCTCGCGCAGCCCGAGCGTCAGGTCGAGCTTCGCAGTGCCGGTCGACGAGTCGAGCGGCGTCACGGCGAGGCCGGACAGCGCCAGCGGGCGGCCGGGGGCGTTTTGCAGTGCCAGCGCGACCTGCACCAGCGGCGTCCGGCCGAGGGCGCGCTCCGGCGCCAGGGCCTCGACCACTTTCTCGAACGGCAAGTCCTGGTGCGCCTGGGCGTTCAGCACCACCTCTCGCACCCGCGCCAGCAGCTCGACGAAGGGAGGGTTGCCGGCACAATCGAGGCGCAGCGCGAGCATGTTGACGAAGAACCCGATCAACCGCTCGACTTCGACCCGGTCGCGATTGGCGACCGCCGTGCCGACGACGAGGTCCTCCTGGCCCGTGTAGCGGGCGAGCAGCGCGCCGAACGCCGCGCACAGGACGGCGAACAGGCTGGCGCCGCCGCCGCGGCCGAGGGCTGCCAGCGACGCCGTGAGCCGCGGCGGCAGGGCGCAGGCGACGACCGCGCCGCGCAGGCTGGGCGAGGCCGGGCGAGGCCGATCGGCCGGCAGCTCGAGCGCCTGGGGGACCCCGGCGAGCTGCGCCCGCCAGAAGGCGAGCCGCTCGGCGAGCGCCTCGCCAGCGAGGAGACGCCGCTGCCAGCCGGCATAGTCGGCGTACTGGATGGGGAGGTCCGGCAGGCGCGGCGTCTCTCCGGCGGTCCAGGCGCCGTAGAGCGCGGCGAACTCCCCGACCAGCAGGCCCATCGACCAGCCGTCGCTCACCAGGTGATGCATGGTGATCAAGGCGAGGTGCTCGGCGGCCTGGTGCCGCACCAGTGTGATGCGCAGCAGCGGCGCGCGCTCGAGGTCGAACGGCCGCCGCGCCTCTTGCGCCGCCAGCCGCGAGGACTCGGCGGCGCGCGCCGCGGGTGGCAGCGCGCCGAGGTCGATCATCGGCGCGGCGACGACGACGGCGGCGGCGGCCACCTGGATGGGCCGTTCGCCGCTCACCGCGAAGCTGGTGCGCAGAGCCTGGTGGCGCCGCACGATCTCCCGCATCGCGCGTGCGACGAGCGCCGGCGCGAGCGGGCCGCTGAAGAGCACCCGGAACGGAACGTTGTAGACCGGCGCCAACGGCGCCAGCTGGTGGAGGAACCAGAGGCGCTGTTGCGCAAACGACAAGGGCAGGTCGCCGTCGCGCGCCGTGCGCGGGATGCCGGGCAGCCGGTCGCCGGCGGCGGCGGGCTGGAGCCCGAGGCGGCGCAAGAGCAGCCGGCGTCTCCCGGCGGAGATGCTCGCGATCTGCTGCAAGCTCTCGCTCATGGCGGCGGCCCGCCGAGCTGCGGCCCGCCGTCCGCCAGCAGGGCGTCGACGTCCTCGTCGGAGAGCGCCGCGAGGTCGCGCAGCGCGCGGTCCAGCCGGTCCGGCTCGACCTGTGCCAGCAACCGCTCCTCCACGCGCCGTGCGAGTTGGTCGAGGCGCGGCGCATCGTACAGCCAGCGCATGGGCACCTCGACCCCGAGGTCCGAGCGCAGGCGCGAGACCACCTGCGTCGCCAGCAGCGAGTGCCCGCCG
>DATKFK010000824.1:0-9142 GCA_035544375.1 Thermoanaerobaculia bacterium | reverse complement strand
TCCCGCACCTCAAGGCGGTCCTGCACCGCCTGCGTGGCATGAAGTGGCAGCGGGTGCTGCTGGTCAAGTTCGCCAGCGGCACCCTCGGCATCGGCAGCGGTCTGGCCCTCGGCCGCGAGGGACCGACCGTGCAGATGGGCGGCGCCCTCGGCCAGATGGTGAGCCAGTGGCTGCGCGGCAACGCGCGGGAGCGGCACACCCTGATCGCCGCCGGCGCCGGCGCCGGCCTCGCCGCCGCCTTCAACGCCCCGCTCGCCGGTGTCATCTTCGTGCTCGAGGAGCTGCGCCGCGACTTCGCGCCGGGCGCCTTGACCGGCGCCTTCGTCGCTTCGGTGACGGCCGACGTGGTGGAGCGGCTGCTGCTCGGGCAGTCGCCGGTCTTCCACGTCGCCAGCCCGCCGGTGCCGCCGCTCGCGAGCCTGCCGCTGTTTCTCGCCCTCGGGCTGTTCGCCGGCCTCCTCGGGGTGGCCTTCAACCGCGCGCTGCTCGGGAGCCTGCGCCTCTTCGACCGCACTGCGGCGTGGCCGTTCGGACTGCCCGCCGGCCTCGTGGGCGTCGCCATCGGCGTTGCCGGCTGGTTCGTGCCGGCGGCGCTCGGGGGCGGCGCGCCGCTCGTCGCGCAGACCCTCGCCGGCAAGGTGGCCCTGGGAGCGCTCGCCGGCCTGCTCGCGCTGCGCTTCGGCATGACCATGCTCAGCTACGGCTGTGGCACGGCCGGGGGGATCTTCGCGCCGCTGCTGGTCATCGGCGCCCAGGCCGGCCTGCTGGTGGGCATCGTCGGCCAGCCGCTCTTCCCGGCGGCCACCGGCTATCACACCGCTTTCGCCGTCGTCGGCATGGCGGCGCTCTTCGCCGCCATCGTGCGCGCGCCGCTCACCGGCATCGTGCTGCTGCTCGAAATGACCGAGCAGTACAGGTTGATGCTGCCGCTGCTCGTCGCCTGCTTCACCGCCTACGCCCTCGCCGACGTGCTGCGCGACCGGCCCATCTACGAGGCGCTGCTCGAGCGCGACCTGATGCGCGGCCAGGACCGCCCGGCGCCCGGCGAGACTACCCTCGTCGAGCTCAAGGTGGATGCCGGCGCGCCCTTCGACGGCGGGCGCGTGTCCGACCTCGGGCTGCCTGCCGGCTGCCTGCTGGTGATGGTCGAGCGCGCCGGCCGCGAGGAGGTACCGTCGCGTGACACCGTGCTGCGGGCCGGCGACCGCATCACCGCCGTAGTGGCGGCGTCCGCCGCCGGCGGGGTCGACCTGCTACGCCGCGGCGTCGAGGCACCCCGGGCCGGCCGCGGGCGCCCGACCGCCCGGCCCTGATGGCTACTTCCCCCGGGAAACTAGGTTCTGCGCCCCCGGCGGCGGGTAGCGCGCCCACACCTGCCCGGCGGCGGCATCCACTTGCACGAACGAGGCGCACTAGCCAAGCCCTCTAGCTCTAGCTGGCGGGCCGAGCGGACGAACCGAGGTTGGCGTGCTGGCGCACGCGGGTTTGAGATCCGCTCCGCGGATCTTTACACGGCACGCCGCTAGCGCGGCTTCTCTTGCGCACCCATCAACTACATGCGACGCATACCGCGGTAGTCGTGTCGCTAACTCCCGCGCCTCTGCGTACGTAGCGCCAGGTCGGTGCATCTATCCAATCGCGGTCAAAGACGCGATTTCCTGATTGCTAACTGCGCATGCGTTTCTGGCGCACCGCCTCATCGAGCCATCCGTGATATGCTATACATGCGCAATACCTCTCGCGCTCGGCACGCTAGCCGGTCTTGGCAGCCAGAAGGGAAGCGCTTCTCATGGGCGAAACTGAGTGGCATGAAACTGTCGATCTCGTGACGCCGCACGTTGTTAGGATCTCTACTCCGGAAGGCTCCGGCACAGGGTTTCTGGTGTCGGCCACAAAAAGCACACAGCTTTGCGCCATCGCCACGGCGGCTCATGTGGTTAGCCACTCGCACTACTGGGAGGAGCCAATTCGCATTGAGCACCAGGCATCAGGCAAAACGAGGCTGCTCAAGGTAGGAGATCGCGCCATCCTCATCGACGATGCGAAAGATACGGCGGCGGTTTTGTTTGAGCGACGCGACCTGCCCTTGCCTCCTGAGCCACTGGCTCTCAGCGATCGGGACAAGCACTTCAAGGCAGGCGTCGAGATCGGCTGGCTCGGCTTTCCGGCAATTCCTCGAGCAAGCCTCTGCTTCTTCTCCGGCCGCATCAGCGCGTGGGTACCAACTGACGATGCCTACTTAGTAGACGGCGTGGCCATCAATGGTGTCAGTGGAGGGCCAGCATTCGCGCTCTGGGGAGGCATGCTTGCAGGCGTGGTATCCGCCTACATCCCGAATCGCAGATCCGGCGAGGTACTCCCCGGATTGGCTGTGGTCCGAGGAGTGAGTCAATTCCATGATGTCGCAATGTCGCTCCGTACTCTGGATGATGCTAAGTCGGAACAGACTCCGGCCATAGAGCCGCCGCCGCCCGCCGATAACGAGATCCAGCAGAAACCTAGAAAGAGCTAGTGCTGTCGATGCCTCGTCGGCCTTCTTACAGATCCTCTTGCTCCTCAATCTCAAACTCTTCGGCCATTAGTATAACCAGATTAGATCCTCCTGAATGCCGTGCCGAGGGAACAAGCATTCCCGTGTAGCCAAGAAATGCCACAGCTCCACCGATTTCGCGACAGCGCTCAACTGCAAGGGGATCCCCTAACTGATCGACACTGATGCCCAGCTGTTCAAGGAGATGAGGCGCTCTTAGATCTATCGCCTTAGATACTGCCACGCGCAGAAAGTAAAGCACGCGCCCCTTACTTGGACGTAAGGGCTCGAGGGACATTCGAAATTCAGCCTCGGCCAGGGTTGTTTCTCGCTCCAAGCTCGTATAGATGGCCGCCAGCCCTTTTGGATTCCACCGAGCACCCTCAATATTCTCGCGATCTGGAGGCAGCCTGGCAAACATGTGTCGGTACACACGACCCGACCATCGAATTACCGGTAACTGCTCAAGACGATCCAAGAGCTCTGGCGAATAGACCAACGTCACTCACTCTGAAGATCAGGCATACGCGCCATCGCGCAGCTGAGCCACAATCGCGAGAACTTCGTCGAGTTCTCCACGCTGAATCTTGTCTGCCGGAGTCTGACCTCCGAGGAGACGATGAGGCGAGAAGAGCCAAAGCCGAGCTTCATCCGGAGTGTAGAATTGGGCTAGCTCATCCATCAGCCATTCAAGAGTCAACAGGCGCTTGAGTCGGTCCCGCTGCGGCTCAACTTTTCCCGCTGTCCAGCGGGAGACCGTTTCGGGCGTGGTCTCGAGAAGCTGAGCTACGTCGCGACCGCGGATCCCGCCAAGAGTCTTGATGCGGTCAAGGCGCTGTGCCAAAGGATTGGGATTCGTAGTAACGCTCATAGACGCTATGCACCCTTCCGGAATTCGAGCCGTCGACCTTGTGGGACTGCCGAAAAGCTAGTAAGCTCACCTTGTCGCTCCAGATCGCTTAGAGTTCGTCGCAAACCTTCTAGGCGACGCTGCGCTGGACCCAGAGCTGCCTCGATCTTTGCTGCCCGCAACATCTTGTCGGTAGCGCGCCAGAGCACGTCCTGGAGGTAACGCTGTGGACGCAGCGTCTCGGGAATCCTGCCGAGCGATGCAACCTCTCTGAGCCGCTGCCTCATGAAATGACCCCGCGAGTCGCGCAGCATGTCGTCCACACCTCGACGGCAGCACCCCTCGTCTTTACACGCACACAGTGATTTCATCCCGCGGATTTCAAATAACTGTTCCGCCCTGTCTACTGGTAGGTACGCCTGTAAATCGGCAAGGTATAAACGACGACGAGGGCCAAAGCCCTTCTCGGACCGCTGTGGAATACGCTGTAAGGCTGTGGCATCGAAATGCTCCCCCGCAGCGATGCCACTCCCAACGGCACCAACAGCGCCAAAAGCCAGCAATGCAAGTCCCTCGATTCCAACGCGCTCGGCCACCAGCGGACGGATTGCATGGTGGAAGTCGGGGCAAGCCTCGATGAGCCGCCGGACGCTAGTTGGTCCGCTCCGATTACCAAAAGGGTAGACCCTCAGCCACAGGGCGTCTATAGGAAGCGTCGAGAGGGCAGTACGTAACGAACGCCGCTGACGAGCATCTGCGAAAATCCGTGTAGGTATTGCCAGGGGATAATAGATCAAAACCTCCCCAAGGCCGGCCCGATCGAGCTGATCGCGCAGGAGGTGGGTGAACTCCTGGTCCACAGCAAGCCATGGGTCATCGATACCGCGGTTGAGAAGATGGGAAGGGGCGAGCACGGCCGTGAATCGACGACCTTCCACGAAGCTGACGATACTCTTGACCAGCTCTTGGCGCGCCGACGAAGTACCCAAGCTGCCAACGCTATGGGGGACTTGGCCGGCCCAGGGCAGCCGCCGCGCTTCGCGTTGGGCGAACCCCCCCAAGGTAGCCAACTCCATCATTTCAGTGTCGAGTATAGCTTCTGCCTTTCGAGCAAGGACTTCCGACAGCAGATCCTGCTGGCGCAAACTGTGCGAAGCTTCGAAAATCACGCCTGTCAAAGCCCCGAACTGTCCACCTGCAAGATGCTCGGCTACGGCTGTGTGATTCCAGTAGCCTGGGCGGAAATAGCAACCTGGAGGTCGGCCAACGGGTCGCAGTAGTCTCGGCATAAGCGGTTCCATCATGCGTCTCCTTGACGTATACGTTGACACCAGCATCGACACTTTACTTGACAGACACCTTGATGTCAACACCTGGGCGCGAGGCCGCGAGCCCCCCTTCCCCCAGCGCACCGCTCCCGCAGCACGCTGGCGCCACCGGCGCTTTGCCTTCTGGCGCTTACCTGAAGCTTACCGACATGAGAACTCAGCACCACCGGACCAGCAGAGGTAGCGACATAACTCACTTATTATGTGTTATTTAACGTGGTGTCCAGGGGCGGAATCGAACCGTCGACCCCGTGATTTTCAGTCACCTGCCAGTGGTGGGCAGCGGCGGCATCGGGGCTGGATGATCCAGCAGCGCGCTGACCACGACGAAGCGATAGCCCTGGGCCTGGGCATGCGGCACCTCGGCCGCCAGGGTGGCCAGGGTCCCGGGATGGGGATGGCCGATGGCGATCGCGGCGCCGTGGGCGCGGGCCAGCTCGAGCAGGCGCTGGAACTCGGCCGCCACGGCCTCGGGCTTGGGATCGTCGTCGAGGAAGACCTGGCGCTCCGCGGCGGGCACGCCCAGCGCGGTCGCCACCCGAAAACCCACGCTTTGGGCGCTGGTGCGGGAGTCCAGGAAGTAGAGGCCGCGCGCCGCCAGCACGCCGAGGATCGTGGACATCGAGCCGGCGTCGGCGGACAGGGCCGAGCCCATGTGGTTGTTGACCCCGACCGCGCCGGGCACCGCGTCGATGGCGGCGAGGGTCGACCGCCGCAACTCCTCCGGCGACATGCCGGCACGCAGGGCACCCGGACCCGGATTGCCGCCGCTCCTGGGCTCCATCGGCAGGTGACAGAGGATCTCCTCGTGGCGGCGGCGGAGGGCGGCGACGACCTCGGGCGTCTGGACCTCGAAGGGGAGGACGGCGTAGGTGATCGGCACTCCCAGCCGGCGCAGCTCGTCGAGCTCCGCGAGGCTGCGCCCCAGATCGTCGATCACCAGCGCGACCCGGGCCGGCCCGGCCGCGGCGGACCCGGTGGAGGCGGCGCCCGTCGCCGCGGCTCCGACGGCGCTCGCGCCGGCAACACCGGCTGCACCGCGCGGATCGGCGCGGTCGCTGCCACCCTGGCCGGCGCCAGGCTCGCCTTCCGCCGGGACCCTCTCGATCTCCGCGGATCGGCCCGCCGGCGCTCCCGCGGCGCCGGCGCGGCCCGCGCCATGGCGGTGCCGCGAGGCCGGGGCCGCACAGCCTTCCCGCTCGGGCTGGGATTGCGATTCCTGGCCGGCAGCCTCCTCCCTGAACCACTCGGCGGCACTGATGCCACCACGCCGCGCCGCGCCGCCCAGGATCAGGTAGGCGCCCAGGGCGCCGACGGCCACGCCGAGGAGGAACAGGAGCAGCCCGGCCGAGGCCCGGCGCGGGCGCCCGTTGAAGGCGCCCTCGCGGGTTGACCGGGGTGTGGCGTGACGGCGGCGGACGGGCAAATGGGGGCGAGCTTCAGGCCGCGCCTCAGGCCGCCTTCTTCGCGGATTCCGGCAGCACGGGCTCGTCCAGGAGGTGATGCACGCCGCGCCGCAGGATGAGGTCGCTCATCGGCACGTCCTTTTCGAGGAACGTGCGGTTGCGCTCGCTCACCAGCAGGTCGGGCTTCAGCGACTCGTTGATCGGCTTCTTGTCGGGCCCGGTGTAGAAGGCGTCGGTGAAGAAGAGGCGGCTGCCGGTGGACAGGTCGGCCGTCGCCTGGTGGCCGGCATAGCCGAGAGTGCGCTCGCCGACCAGCTCCGCGCCGACGCGCTGCCGCAGCACGGAAGCGAACACCTCGGCCGGTCCGGCAGTGCCGCGGTCGACGAGCACCACCAGGCGGCCCTGCCACAGCGGGGTGTCGGTCGACTCGAAGCTGCGCACCTCCTGCTTGCGACGAATCATCGCGCCCAGCTCGCCGCCGGTGAACAGCCTGGCCACCGCGTAGGCCTGTTCAGGATCGCCCGACGAGACGCCGCGGAGATCGATCAGCAGCTTGTTGGTCGCCGGAGTGCCGGCCTTGCCGAGCGGCGCCAGCTCATTCCGCACCTGCTCCGCGGTCTCGGCCGAGAAGCTTGGGATGCGCAGCACCGTCGCCAGCTTGCCGTCCTTGCCCTCTCTGCCGGCCGTCCCCTTGCTCGCCGGCGGCGCCAGCGGCGTGGGCGATGCGGGCTTGCGGCCGGACGGTTGAGATCCGGCCGCGTTGTTGGAGCCAGGCGAGCCAGGCGAGCCAGGCGCGGCCTTGGCGACCTCGCCGGAGTCGCCGGACTCGCCGACGTGGCGCAGGCTCACCGCCGGCGGCGTGAACGGCTCGAGCTCGAAGCTCGCCTGGACCGGCGCGCCGAGCCGGATCACCTCGAGCGTGACCTTGGTCCCGGGAGCGCCCGCCAGCGCCTCCTGCATCTCCCATAGCGGCGCGGTGCGGGTCGAGTTGCCGTCGAGCTTGGCGACCAGGTCCCCCACCTTCAGCCCGGCGGCGTCGGCCGGGCTGCCCTTCTCGACCGCCATCACCAGCGTCGCGCCGCGTTCCTTGAGCAATGCCAGGCCGCTGAGGCTCTTGCCGACGGACAGGGCCTTGACATAGGCGCCGACCGCCGGTCCCGGCACGTAGACCGAGAACGGGTCCATGGCATCGGTCACCCCTTCGAGGGCGCCGGCCATCAGGGCGTCGGTGTTCGGCTCGTCGACGTAGGTGTCGCGGATCAGCCCCAGCACCTCGCTGAAGACCTTGAGGTACTTGAGGTAGGTGTCGAAGGTGTCCTCTTCGCCGTTCGCGCCGTGGCCGCCGTGGGCGCCGCGGCCATCTTTGCCCAGGGCGGCGGCCTGGCCACCGGTCGGAGCAGCCGCCAGCACCAGGGCCATCAGCATCGGCAGGACGAGAAGAGAGGAACAGACGAGGAAAAGCAGTCGGCTTCGGGTCATAGCGCGCTCAATGCAACCAGCTCATTGGATCTTCAGGTCGGTTCTCGACACGGATCTCGAAGTACAGACGGTCCGAGGCGAGGCCGACCGGCTCGGCCAACGATACCATATCGTCCTTGGCTTTCCTCAGCTCCGAGAGGCCCGCGTAGAGCGTCAGGACACGGCCCGGATGATGCACCACCACCGTCAAGCCGTAACCTTCGAAAGGCGCGGCGAACAGCACCTTTCCCGGGTAGACCGCCTTGACCTCGCCGCCGGCCGCGGTCTCGAGGTCGATGCCGTTGTGCGGCACCTGCGTGCGATAGCGCGGATCGAGCCGCGGTCCGAAGCGCTCGACCACCTTGCCTGCCGCCGGCCAGTCGAGGATGCCGCGGAACTGCTGCATCGGCGTCCCGGCCAGGGCGGTGGCGCTGCGGCCGTAGAGCAGGTCCAGGAAGGCTGCCAGCTTGTGCTCGCGGTCGGCCAGCTCGACGGCGCGGCTGGCGAGGACGCTGCGCTCGCGTTCGACGCGGGCGAGGAGCGCCGCCTTCCGCTGGCGTGCCCCCGCCAGCTCGCGGCGGCGCGTCTGCTCCCAACCGAGCCAGCGGTCGCGCTCCTGACGCTCCGCTGCCAGCTGATCGCGGCGGCGCGCCAGCCTGTCCTTGGCCTGCTGGTAGCTGTCCACCGCCTCGCGGTCGTGCCGCACCAGGTAACGCATCAGGCGGATCGACGGCAGCAGGTTGGAGCTGGGGCGCAGCAGGAAGAAGAGGCGCAGGTAGCCCTGCCGGCCGAGGCGGTAGAGCCCGGTCAACCGGCGCTGGAACTCGCGCCGGCGCTCGTCCAGGGCCCGCTCGAGGTCCTTCACCTGCCGCTCGCCGGCCGCCTCGCGCTCGGCTGCCTGGTCGCGCGCCACGACCGCCTCGGCCAGGCGCTTGCCCTCGAGCTGCAGCGCCAGGTCGGCCGCCGCCAGCTCTCCCTCAGCACCGTTCTGGAGCCGGCGCGCCGCCGTCAGCCGGGTTTCGAGCCCGGCGATCTCGGTCCGCAGGGCCGCGAGCTCCGCTTCCCGAGCGCGGGTCTCGCCGGTTGCCGCCGGCTGGCCGGACCCGGCGTCCGGTTGGCCGGCGCTCGGCGGTCCGGCGCCGGCGCCGCCGCCGGTACCGGACGCGCCGATGCCGGGTAGCACGTTCGCCGCGGGGCCGCCGGCCGGCGGCGCGGACGCCGGGGACGCCGCCCCGATCGCCGCCGCCAGCAGCCCCGCCACCGCCAGGAGCGCCGGCCCGCCGGCGGCCAAACGGCGGCGCGTCAGGCGCGTCATCAGAGGTAGCCCAACGACCGCAGGTTCCGCAGGTACTCCTCGCTGTCCTCGGCGGGCGCCCCCGGCAGCCGGCCGGGTTGCCGGCGGCCGTAGCCGTCCACCGTCGCCGGCGGGTCCGGCCAGCCGCACTGCGCGGGCGGCGGCGGCAGCTCGGCGCTCTGCGGCAGGCCGAGCGTGCGCAGCAGGCCGGCGGTGATCGCTTCCGGCGACGTCTGGTCCCCCGGCGCGCCGCAGCCCCGCCGCTGCCACAGCAGC
>DATKFK010000823.1:0-4128 GCA_035544375.1 Thermoanaerobaculia bacterium | reverse complement strand
TCCTGCCCTGGCTGGGGCAGGACTTCTTCCCCAAGGTCGACGGCGGCCAGTTCAAGCTGCACGTCCGCGCGCGCACCGGCACCCGCATCGAGGAAACCGCCCGGCTGTGCGACCAGATCGACCAGGCCATCCGCGAGGTCGTGCCGAAATCCGAGCTGCTGACGATCATCGACAACATCGGCGTGCCCTACAGCGGCATCAACCTGTCCTACAGCAACTCGGCGCCGATCGGTCCGAGCGACGCCGACGTCCTGGTCTCGCTCGCCGAGCACCATCACCCGACCGCCGGTTACATGCGCGCGGTGCGCGCCAAGCTGGCCGCCGAGTTCCCGAACATCGGCTTCTACTTCCTGCCGACCGACATCGTGAGCCAGATCCTCAACTTCGGCCTGCCCGCCCCGCTGGACATCCAGGTCATCGGCAACAACCTGGAGGCGAACCGGCAATACGCACGCCGGATGCTTGCCCAGGTGCGCAAGATCCCCGGCACCACCGACCTGCGGATCCATCAGCCGTTCGACAACCCCAAGCTCGAGGTGGTGGTCGATCGCACCAGGGCCCAGCAGGTCGGCTACTCGCAACGCGACGTCGCGGGCAACCTGCTGGTGGCGCTCAGCGGCAGCTTCCAGACCTCGCCGACGTTCTGGCTCAACCCGCAGACCGGAGTGAGCTACAGTGTGGCCGTGCAGTCGCCGGAATACCGCATCAACAGCCTGCAGGACCTGCTGAACATCCCGGTCACCGGCGACACGGGGGCACCGCCTCAGATCCTCGGCAACGTCGCATCGGTCGTGCGCGGCACGGAGCAGGGCACCGTCAGCCACTACAACGTCCAGCCGGTGCTCGACATCTACGGCGCGGTGGAAGGGACCGACCTCGGCAACGTCGCCAGGCAGGTCGACGCCATCGTCGCCGCCGACCGCAAGGAGCTGCCGCGCGGCACCCAGGTCATCGTCCGCGGCCAGATCGAGACGATGCGCGCGTCCTACCTCGGGCTGCTCGGCGGCCTGGTGCTGTCGATCGTGCTGGTCTACCTGCTGATCGTCGTCAACTTCCAGTCCTGGCTCGATCCGTTCATCATCATCGCCGCGCTGCCGGCAGCGCTCGCGGGCATCGTCTGGTTCCTGTTCCTGACCTGGACACGGCTCAGCGTACCGGCCCTGACGGGAGCGATCATGTGCATGGGCGTGGCCACCGCCAACAGCATCCTGGTGGTCAGCTTCGCCAAGGAGCAGCTGGCGGCCGGCGCCACCGCCGCCGAGGCGGCGAGGTCGGCCGGCTTCACCCGCTTCCGGCCGGTGCTGATGACCGCCCTCGCGATGATCATCGGCATGGTGCCGATGGCGCTGGGCCTGGGCGACGGCGGCGAGCAGAACGCGCCGCTCGGGCGCGCCGTGATCGGCGGCCTGGTGCTGGCGACGGTGGCGACGCTGACCTTCGTGCCGGCGCTGTTCAGCGTCATGCACCGCTCGGCCGACGCACGCCGTGCGGCCGGTGACGGACCCGGCGCGGCTGGCGGCCGCGACACACGCGATGCCCTCGATGCCGACACCGGCGAGGCGCATCCGGCCGCCGCGCCCCGCCCGGCAGCCTTGCCGGTGGCGGTGGGAGGCGGGCGATGAGCCGGCCCGACACGCCAGGGCCGCCCGGAGGGCCCGCCGGCCCGCCGCCCCGGCACGAACCGGTCGCACGTTCACGCGGCAAGGTGCTGCTGGCGATCGGCGTGCTGGCCGCTGCCGGTCTGGCCGCCGCCGGCATCGTGCCGCGGATGCGCGCCGAGGCCGCCCTCGCCAGGCAGACCCGGGAGAGCGCCGTCCCCGCCGTCACGGTGATCGTGCCGCGGCAGGGCGCAGCGGCGCAGGAGATCGTGCTGCCGGGCGCGATCCAGGCCTGGGAGGACGCACCGATCTTCGCCCGCACCAGCGGCTACCTGCGGCGCTGGTTTGCGGACATCGGCGCACGGGTCAAGCAGGGCCAGCTGCTGGCGGAGATCGAGACGCCGGAAGTCGATCGCCAGCTCGACCAGGCGCGCGCCGACCTCGCCACCGCCAGCGCCAACTCGGAGCTGGCCGAGGTCATCGCCGCGCGCTACGTCGAGCTGCGCAAGACCGATTCCGTGTCGCAGCAAGACCTCGACAACGCCCTGGGCGACGCCAAGGCCAAGCGGGCGATGGTCAACTCCGCGCAGGCCAACGTCAAGCGGCTCGAGCAGCTGCAATCCTTCGAGAAGATCTACGCGCCTTTCGACGGCGTCGTCACCGCCCGCAACACCGACGTCGGCCAGCTCATCGATCCCGGCACCGGCTCGGGAGCGGCGCGCGAGCTGTTCCACGTGGCGGCCACCCGCACCCTGCGGGTCTACGTCAACGTCCCGCAGGTCTACTCCGGGGCGGCACTGCCTGGCGTGCACGCCTACCTGACGCTGGCGGAGGCGCCGGGCAGGCGGTTCCCCGGCAAGCTGGTGCGCAACGCCAACGCCATCGACGTCGCGAGCCGGACCCTGCGCGCCGAGGTGGACGTGGACAACGGCGCCGGCGAGCTGCTGCCTGGCGCCTACGCGCAGGTCCATCTCGAGCTGGCGGCGGCGGCCCGCACCCTGGTGGTGCCGGTGAGCGCCCTGATCTTCCAGTCCGAGGGCCTGCGCCTCGCCACCGTCGATGCCGCGGACCGGGTGCATCTCACCCAGGTGAGCCCCGGCAGGGACTTCGGCAACGAGGTCGAGGTGGTCGCCGGCCTCGGCGCCGGGCAGCGCGTCATCGACAGCCCCCCCGATTCGCTGGTCGAGGGCCAGCGGGTCCGCGTGGTGGCGGCCCACCACGAGACCGGCGGTCACGGCAGCTGACATCTCCGGCCTGGCCGCGCCCTGGCACGGCTGGGGACCTGGGCCCGTGGGGCGGCATCACGTCCCGGGCCCACGCCGCGGCCGCGGCATTGCGAAGCTCATCGCTTTCTGATTAAATTGTAAGCAGACCATTCGCAAGTGAGGTCGGTCGCGCGTGTCGATAGGTGCCAGCGCCAAGAGCGTCACCATGCGTCGGCGTGAAGCCGATGCCACTACGTCCGTGCGGAAAGCGCGTGCGTCTGCCGCCGGTGTTGCAGGAATTGCCCTCGAGGTGGTGGAAGGCCCGATGGACGGCGCCATCCTCTGTGGCGCCTCGGCACAGGTGCGGATCGGCCGCCTGGCGGGCAACGACCTCGAGCTGCACTCGGACCGCTCGGTCTCCGGCGAGCACGCCCGGCTGAGCCGCACCGGCGACGCCGCGGTCTGGCAGCTCGAAGACCTGCGCAGCACCAACGGGACCTGGCTCGCAGACGGCCGCGTCACGGCGCCGCGGCCCCTGCGGCTCGACTGCGACCTCGTCACAGGCAACACCGTGATCCGTTGTTCGCAGCGCCAGGAGGACGAGAGCTACCTTCCCGCCGCCGCCGACATCCGCGCCGAGATTGCCCGGCTGGCCGCGGCCTTCGCCCCCGAGATGAGCGCGGCATTCGGCGCTGCGGTCGCGCTGGCGGCGACCGAGAAGCGGTCTTTCATCTCCGATCGCCACCTCTTCCTGGGCCTGACCCTGATGAATCCCGAGCTGCCTCTGCTGGCGCGGGGAGGCGGCCCGGTCGGCAGCGATTTCCTGCTGCAGACCCTGCACCGCAACGATCACTGGCCCGCCGGCCGGGAGTGGATCGGACAGCGCCTCCAGGATTCGCTCGTCGACGTCGAGGTGGCCTTCGGGGACGAGCTCGTCTGCACGCCGCGCCTGCTGCGCCTGCTGCTCCTCGCCGAGGAACATGCGGAGCGGGCCTCGAGCCCGCTGATCCGCCCTGCCGACACGCTGTGGGCCTACTTCTCCGGACCGCCCAACCGGCCGCGCGAGCTCCTCGAGCGCCAGGGGATCGCCGCGGCGGTGGCCCGCGAATTCACGCTCGCGGAACCCCCGGCAGCCAGCCGTCCCACCCGGCAACCGGGTGCGGCGGCGCCGGCCCGTGCCGGCGGCATGCCGGTGACGAGCGGCGACCCGGTGATCGACGCTCGCGCCCAGGAGGTTGCCCGCGGCCTCGAGGGTGTCGCCGCCCTTTACCATCTTGCCGTCCCCGAGGAGCGGCGCCTGGCGATGCGCCAGCAACTCATGCAGG
>DATKFK010000822.1:0-8384 GCA_035544375.1 Thermoanaerobaculia bacterium | reverse complement strand
GCGGAAGGCGACGCCGCGCACCTTCTGGACCCGCAGCCGGCGCCGCTGTCCGCCGTAGGCCGGCACCAGGTGCTCGAGCAGGATCAGGCCGTGGGCGAGGCTTTGCAGCTGGAAGTCGGTGGCGCCCTCCGGCGCGTAGTCGAGCAGCAGCACCGTGCACTGGCGGTCGCCCAGGTACTGCTTCAACGACAGGATCTGGCGCCGGTAGCGCAGCGAATCGCGCGCCAGCAGGCGCATCTCGGAGAGCGAGTCCACCACCAGGCGCGCCGGCCGGACGCGGTCGACGGCCGCGAGCAGCGAGCGGGTGGTTTCGGCGAGCTCGACCTCCGAGGGATGGAACAGGGTGTACTCGGCGCCGCCGCGCGGCTCCTCCCTGGCGCTCTGCAGGTCGCAGATGGAGATGCCGTCGAGCTGCCAGCCGTGCGAGGCGGCGACGTCGCGCAGCTCTTCCTCGGTCTCCGACAGGGTGGCGTACAGAGCGGCTTCACCCCGCCGCGCCCCTTCGAGCAGGAACTGCATCGCCATCGTCGTCTTGCCGACGCCGGGGTCGCCTTGCACCAGGTACATGCGGTTCGCCGGCAGACCGCCGTCGAGCACGTGATCCAGGCCGGGTACACCGGTCGAAGCCCGCTGGAAACCCTTCGAGTCGCCGCCGGTCATTGGTCTCGAATTCACCTTTCTAGGCGCTTGCCCGCGCAACCGCTGAGAGCGTGAACGCGTGCAATCTCGATGCCGGGTCGGCGACCGCAGCTTGGTACGTGGAACCGGCCAGGAAATGCTGCCGGCGAGCCAATCTGCTCGGTTCCTCCGGGGCTGCTTGCAAAGCGTACACGCCGCCGGGCAGCTCGCCCGGTTGGGGCCGCCGGCATCCAGGCCCCGAGCAGGCCCCCGCGCGGGCTTGGCGGGAATGCGGCGTAGGCAGGGCGGTGTTAGGCTACGAAGGCCATGTTGCCGCGGAGCCCAATCCAGGACTTTCATCCGGCGGTCGCCGCCTGGTTCGCCGCCCGCTTCGGCTCCCCGACCGAGCCCCAGGAGCGCGCCTGGCCGTCGATCATGGCCGGCCGCCACACGTTGATCGCCGCTCCCACCGGCTCGGGCAAGACCCTGGCGGCGTTCCTCGCCGCGATCGACCAGCTGGTGCGGGCCGCCCAGGCGGGCGAGCTCCGCGACGAGACCCGCGTGGTGTACGTGTCGCCGCTCAAGGCGCTGTCGAACGACGTGCAGCGCAACCTCGAGGAGCCGCTGGCCGAGATCCGCGCCGAGCTCGCGGCGCGCGGCCTGCCGGACGCGCCCATCCGCACCCTGGTGCGCACCGGCGACACGCCGGCCAAGGTCCGCGCGGCAATGGTGCGCCAGCCGCCGCACATCCTGGTGACCACCCCCGAATCGTTGTTCATCCTGCTCACCAGCGAGGGCGGCCGGCGGATGCTGGCAACCACGCGCACGGTGATCGTCGACGAGATCCACGCCGTCGCGGGCAGCAAGCGCGGCTCGCACCTGGCGCTGTCGCTGGCCCGCCTGGATGCGCTCTGCGCCGCGCCTTTAGCGAGAATCGGGCTCTCCGCCACCCAAAGCCCCATCGAAGAGGTGGCGCGGCTGCTGATCGGCGCCTCGCCGGCGGACGCCGGCGAGCGGGGCGGCGCATCCGGACCCGCCGCCGCGCCGGCCTCCGGCGAGACCCGGCGGGCGCCCGGGTGCGTCATCGTGGACGCGGGGCACCGGCGGGCGCTCGACCTGGGGGTCGAGGTGCCAGCCTCCCCGCTCGAGGCGGTGATGGCCGGCGAGGTATGGCAGGAGATCTACGACCGCCTGGCGGAGCTGATCCGCGCCCATCGCACGACCCTGGTATTCGTCAACACCCGCCGGCTCGCCGAGCGGGCGACCCGGCACCTGGCGGACCGCCTGGGCGAGGCGGCGGTGGCGTCCCACCACGGCAGCCTGTCGCGCGAGCAGCGGCTGGGCTGCGAGCAACGCCTGAAGGCCGGCCAGCTCAAGGCGCTGGTGGCCACCTCGTCGCTCGAGCTGGGCATCGACATCGGCACCGTCGAGCTGGTCTGCCAGCTGGGCTCCACGCGGTCGATCTCCACCTTCCTGCAGCGCGTGGGGCGGGCAGGCCACCGGCTCTCCGCGGTGCCCAAGGGGCGGATCTTCCCCACCAGCCGCGACGAGCTGGTCGAGACGGCGGCGCTGCTCGACGCGGTGCGGCGGGGCGAGCTCGACCGGCTGATCGTGCCGCCCGCGCCGCTCGACATCCTGGCGCAGCACATCGTCGCGGCGGTGGCCGCGGAGGAGTGGAGCGAGGACGGCCTGTTCGCCCTGGTGCGCAGCGCCCATCCCTACCGTGACCTGTCGCGGGCCGATTTCGACGCCGTGGTGACGATGCTCGCCGATGGGTTCAGCACCCGCCGCGGCCGGCGCGGCGCCTATCTCCACCAGGACGCGGTCGCCGGCCGGCTGCGCGGCCGCAAGGGGGCGCGGCTGGCGGCCATCACCTCGGGGGGCGCCATCCCCGACACCGCCGACTACCAGGTCGTCCTGCAACCCTCGAACACGCTGCTCGGCACCGTGCACGAGGACTTCGCCGTCGAGAGCCTGCCCGGCGACGTCTTCCAGCTCGGCAATGCCGCCTGGCGGATCGACAAGATCGAGCCTGGCCGGGTGCTGGTCGAGGACGCCCACGGCCAGCCGCCGACCATCCCCTTCTGGCTGGGGGAAGCGCCGGCGCGCACCGAGGAGCTGTCGCTGGCGGTGTCGCGGCTGCGCCAGGAAGTGGCCGACCGCTGCGCCGGCCCGGCGGGGCCGGCAGGCGCCGCGGCCTGGCTGCGCGACGAGGTGGGGGTCGGCGAGGAGGCGGCGGCGCAGCTGGTTTCCTACCTGGCGGCCGCGGCGGCGGCGCTCGGCACCATGCCGTCGCGCACCACGCTCGTCGCCGAGCGGTTCTTCGACGAAGCGGGGGACATGCACCTGGTGATGCACGCGCCCTTCGGCAGCCGGCTCAACCGGGCCTGGGGACTGGCCCTGCGCAAGCGCTTCTGCCAGACCTTCAACTTCGAGCTGCAGGCGGCGGCGTCCGAGGACGCCATCATCCTGTCGCTCGGACCGACCCACAGCTTCCCGCTCGCCGACGCCTTCCACTTCCTGCATTCCGGCAGCGTGCGCAAGGTGGTGACCCAGGCCGTGCTCGACTCGCCGCTGTTCCCGGTGCGCTGGCGCTGGGCGGCCAGTCGCGCGCTGGCGGTGCCGCGCTGGCGGGGGGGCCGCCGGGTGCCGGCGCCGCGGCTGCGCCAGGACGCCGAAGACCTGGTGGCGGTGGTCTTCCCCGACCAGCTGGCCTGTCTCGAGAACATCGTCGGCGAACGCGAGGTGCCGGATCATCCGCTGGTCGCCGAGGCCATGCGCGACTGCCTGGAAGAGGCCATGGACACCACCGGCCTCGAGCGGCTGCTGGGACGCCTCGAGCGCGGCGAGCTGGCGCTCGTGGCGCGCGACGTGACCGAGCCGTCGCCGCTGGCCCACGAGATCCTGGCCGCCCGCCCCTACGCCTTCCTCGACGACGCGCCGCTCGAGGAGCGCCGCACCCAGGCGGTGCGGGTGCGCCGCTGGCTCGACCCGGAAACGGCGTCCGACCTGGGGGCGCTCGACGCGGCGGCGATCGCGCGCGTGCGGGAGGAGGCCTGGCCCGCTGCGGAGACCGCCGACGAGCTGCATGACGCGCTGCTGACCCTCACCTTCGTCACCGCCGCGGAGGGGCGGCGTTCGGGGTGGGAGCCGCTCTTCGCCCAGCTCGCCGAGGCCGGCCGGGCGACGCTCCTGTCGGGCAGGCTGTGGGTGGCGGCCGAGCGCCTGGCGCTGGCCGCGGCGCTGCATCCGGACGCCGTGCTGGCGCCGGCGATCGCGCCGCCGGCGCGCCATGCCCGGCCATGGGCGCCCGAGGAGGCGGCGGTCGAGATGGTGCGCGGCCGGCTGCAAGGGCTGGGCCCCACCACTGCCCGGGAGCTGGCGGCGGCGGCCGGCCTGCGGCAGGCGGCGGTCGAGGCGGCCCTGGCGGCGCTCGAGGGCGAGGGGTTTGCGCTGCGCGGCCAGTTCAGTCCGGCGCCGGGCCGGGCGCCGGCAGGCACGGCGACCGCGGCAAGGGAAGCGGAGGGCGGACCGGGCGCGGTTGCCGCGGGCACCCGCGAGATCCAGGACCCCGAGGCCGTTGGCGTGCGCCGCGAGCTCGGCGTAGCTCACCCGCCGCTCGCCGGCTTCGAGTGGTGCGAGCGCCGCTTGCTGGCGCGGATCCACCGCTACACCCTCGAGCGGCTGCGGCGGGAGATCGAGCCGGTCTCGCAGGCCGACTTCATGCGCTTCCTGCTCTCCTGGCACCGGGTGACCGCCGCCGGCACCGGCGCCGCGAAGCCCGGGGACCGGCCAGCTCCGGCTGGCACTCCCATCGCCCCGGGCGCCGCGCCTGCCGGGCTTGCCGCTCCTGCCGCGGCCGCCGCAAGCGCGCCGGCGCAGGGTCCGGAGAGCCTGCCGGCGGTGCTGGCGCAGCTCGAAGGCTTCGAGGCGCCGGCCGCCGCCTGGGAAGGCGAGATCCTGCCGTCCCGGCTGCCGGGCTACGACCCGCTGTGGCTCGACGCCCTGTGCCTCGCGGGGCGCTACGTCTGGGGGCGCCTGACGCCGCCGGCAGCCGCCGCGCCGGCTGGGCCGGTAGCGGTGGCGGAGCTGACCGGGACGGGCGGCGATCCCGAGGGCAGGCCGCGCGGGCGGCGCCCGGGACCGGTCCGCGCCACTCCCATCCTGGTGCTGCCGCGGGGCGGCCTGCCGCTCTGGCTCGAGCTGGCGCCGCCGCCGGCCGCCGGCGGCGAGCCGCCGGAGCTTTCCTCGGACGCGGCGGCCGTATACCGGCGGCTGCTCGTGACCGGCGCATCGTTTTTCGACGAGCTCGCGACCGGCGCGCGGCTCCTCCACACCCAGCTAGAGGCCGCGCTCGCGGAGCTGGTGGCGGCCGGCCTGGTGACCGCCGACAGCTTCACCGGCCTGCGCGCGCTGCTGGTGCCGGCGCACAAGCGGCCGCGGGTCGATCGTCAGCCGCGGACGGGCGCCGCCGCCGGCCTTGCCGCCTTCGGGGTGCAGAACGCCGGGCGATGGTCGCTGCTGCGACCGCCGGCGCCTGCCCTGACAGGAGCTGGCGCCGCCGCCGTCGCTCCTGCCGCCGACTTCGCCTTCGCCGCTCCGGGCGTCGCGCCCGCGGCGCTCGAAGCGGCGGCGTGGTCGTTGCTGCGCCGCTATGGCGTGGTCTTCAGGCGCCTGCTGGAGCGGGAGTCGATGACGCCTCCGTGGCGCGACCTGCTGCGCGTCTATCGCCGGCTGGAGGCCCGCGGCGAGATCCGCGGCGGCCGCTTCGTGGACGGCTTCTCGGGCGAGCAGTTCGCCCTATCGGAGGCCGTCGGGCGCCTGCGGGCGGTGCGGAAGGAGCCGCGGCGCGGCGACCTGGTATCGGTGAGCGCGGCAGACCCCCTCAACCTGGTGGGGATCGTCACTCCGGGCGACCGCCTGCCCGCCCTCTCAGGCAACCGCCTGCTGTTCCGCGACGGCGAGCCGATCGCGGTCTGGGAAGGTCGCCAGACCCGCTTCCTGGTCGAGCTCGGACCCGCCGAGCGCTGGCAGGCCCAAAACGCTCTGACCCGCCGTCCCTTCCGTTCGGCGGCCCCCCGCTTGAGGGCCTACCTCGGGCGCTCGGCCTAGCGAGGATCCCCGCTCGGGACTGTAGGCCCTGCCACCAAGCCGGCTTCTCTTTCCGCCGCGGCCCCTGCCTCAGGCGGCGCCGTCGCCGCCAAGGCGATCCAGCCGAAAAGGGCGAGCAGCGCGGCGTTGGTCATTTGAAGCTCCGGCAGCGAGACCCAGGAAAGCGAAGGCAGCGATGAGCCGCGATGAGCCGCGATGAGCCGCGAGGATACCAGCTGTCTGACGGGTCCACGAGATCTCCTGACACCACGCTGTCAGGAGGGGGTCGCCAGGCTCTCTCCAGATCGGCGGCGCGCCGGCAGGGCCGCCGGCCAGGGTTAGGGTCTTGCCGCGCCGGCGCCCGCGCCGATGCCGAGGGCGGAGAGGGTTTCGGCGAGCTTCTGGTCGAAGACCTCGGGGGCGGTGAGCATCGGGAAGTGGCCGAGCTGCATGGCCGCGAGGTCGACCGCGGCGAAGTCGGCGGCATGGCGGCGGCCGGCTGCCACGTTGGTCGGCTGCGTGGTGTTGATCGCCCGGATCGGCACGCGGACGCGCTCGAAGGCCGCTGCCAGGTCGAAGCCGAGCTGCGCCCGCAACAGCGCCAGGGCGACGTCGGGCGGCGCCGCCGCGAACTGGTCCTGCAAGCGCTCCCGGAGCGCGGGATCGCACCCGGCGGGCAGCATGGCGTCCACCATCTGCTTGGCGGTGCCGCCGAAGTCCTTCTCCCATCGGCCCACCAGCCCCTGCGCCATGGCGGGGTCGATGCGGCGCTCGACGTCATGGAAGGTGTCGATGCCGATCACGGCGACGACCCGCTCCTGCATCCCGGCGGCTGCCGCCAGCGCCACCGGTCCGCCCATCGAGTGCCCGATCAGGACCACCCGCCGCAGGTCGAGCGCCGCCACCACGGCGCGCACGTCCCCGCCCAGCGATTCGATGGTCCAATCGTGGCGCTCCCGCCCCGACTCGCCGTGACCCGCAAGGTCGAGGGCGATCACCTCGCGATCGGCGCTGAAGCGCTCCACCTGCTCGGCCCAGTGGCTGCGGTCGCAGGACCAGCCATGGATGAAGACCAGCGCCGGCTCGCCGCTGCCCTCGGCGTGGTAGCGGATCGGCACGCCGTCCGCCGAGGCGACGGTGGCATCGGCGGCATCGTGCGACCGTGGCCGCGGCACGGCGGCCGGCGTGGGGGACGCGGTCTGGCAGGCCAGTGCGGCCAGGGCGGCCAATGCGACCAGGGCAGCCGGCATCAGCCGGACAATGACGAGTGCGCGCATACAAGCTCCAGCGTTCACCGGTGGCGGCAACGATAACCCACCTCGCCTACCGCGAGCCTGGTCGGAAGGGAGGCGGGCGCTGCCAGGCTGCGGCAACCGTGCCAACCAGGTCGGGGTGCCCCCGCTCGGGGTCACCATCGAGGTTCGGGGCGGAGTAAGATGCCGGGTCGGCACCCCGCGTCCGGCCCGTGGCGGCACGGTGCGGGCGCGGCGCTGAGAAGGAAAGGAGTCGGATCGATGATCTCGAACCAACGGCAGTCCCGGCAAGCGTCGCGCCGCGCGGCAAGCGCTGGGACGCCGCGGCGGCGGTCGGCACGGCTGGCGGCGGCGGTCGGGCTGGCCGCTTGCCTGGCGACGCTCGCGGCCGCCGCGGGCCGGGCGGCGCCCGGGACCACGGCCGGCCCGGGCAGTGCGGTCCCCGCGGCGACGGCTGCCGCCTCCGCCCCCACGCCGGACGCTTACCGCCGCGAGATCGACAGCTGGCGCGCCACGCGGGACTCCGGGTTGCGCAGCCCCGAAGGCTGGCTGACGCTGGCCGGCCTTTACTGGCTGGAGGAAGGTGACAACCGCTTCGGCAGCGACCCTCACAACCGGGTCGTGCTGCCGGCCGGCAAGGCGCCGGCCTTCGCCGGCATCCTGGTGCGCAAGGGCGCGGCGGTGACGGTTCGCGCCGACCCCGGCTCCGGCCTCTCGTGCGATGGCCGGCCGGTGAGCGAGCTGTCCCTGGCCCCGGATGCCAAGGGCAAGCCCAAGGTGTTGCACCTGGGCACGCTCAGCTTCTTCGTCATCAAGCGCGGCGACCGCCTCGGCGTCAGGGTCAAGGACAGCAAGAGCCCGGCGCTCGCCGCCTTTCGCGGCGTCGAGAGCTTCCCGGTCGATCCCTCCTGGCGGGTGGTGGCCCGGTTCGAGACACATGCGCGGCCGGTGTCGATCCCGATCACCAACGTGCTGAACATGACCGAGAACGACCCGTCGCCGGGGGTGGTGGTGTTCGAGCGCGGCGGCAAGACCTATCGGCTGGATGCGCTCGACGGCGGCGACGGCAGCCTGGAGCTGCTCTTTGCCGACGCCACCAGCGGCCGCGAGACCTATGGCTCCGGGAGGTTCCTGGACACCGACCCGCCGAAGGACGGCAAGGTGGTGGTGGATTTCAACAAGGCCTACAACCCGCCTTGCGCCTTCACCCCCTTCGCCACCTGCCCGCTGCCGCCGCGCCAGAACCGCCTGGCGCTCGCCGTCACCGCCGGCGAGAAGCGCTACGGCGAAGGGCACCACTAGCAGGCTGCTGAAAAAGCCCGTGCGTCGCGTTGCGAGCGCCGCGGGGCCGGATGCCAGGCGCCGCGACGCAGGCGATGCCCCGACATCGTCGAGGAGCGGCAACGCCGCAGACGGCCCCGC
>DATKFK010000821.1:0-14478 GCA_035544375.1 Thermoanaerobaculia bacterium | reverse complement strand
CGACCTGCGTGCAACCGGCCTGCGAACCTGGCGCTTCTGGCCGCCGCCGCCCCCTCCTCTTTCCTCCGGCGCGGCCGAGGACGCCGGGATCGGCGACCTCCTGCGGCGCCTGGGAGCCCTGCCGGACGGCGAGCCCCGCTTCGTCGGTTGCCGCGGCGCCGCCCACGGCAAGGTCGATCCCGTCGCGGCCGCTGCCGGCTTCTTCTACGCCATGGGTGACTATGATCTGGCATGACCCCGCGCCCGCGCCCGCCGCGCCGGCCGCGCCCGCCCGCGCCGCGTCCCGCCGCCGGGCGGGGTGCCGCCGCCGGCCCGGAGTCCGCCGACCGGCCGCTTGGGCCCTGCTGGGCGCCGGTCTTCTCCTCGCCGCCTGCCATCGCGGCCAGCCCGAGGGCTTCGTGCTGCGGCCCCTCGTCGCGGCCGGCCGGTTCTCCGTCGATGCCGCCGGGGCCGGGGCCCGCGCCGGGGCCGGCGCCGGGGTCGGGGTAGAAGACGAAGCCGGCGCCCCCAGAGGCAGCCTGGGCGGCCTGCATTTCCCGGCCCGGCCGGCGCTGGCCGACGTCGAGATCGACCACGAGCGCCGACCGGTGGTGCTGGCCTCCGCCGCGCCCTGGAGCTGGACGGGCAGGGTGCCGCCGCGGGCCGCCCTGCATGCCGGTTTGCAGCTGGTGCCCGGCGCCTGGCAGCGGGTCCGGCGCCTGCAAGCCGTCGTCGTCCTGCGCGACGGCCGTGACCGCGAGGTGCTGGAGGTCGTCCGGTCGGCCGAGCGGGTGAACCCGGCGTGGCTCGAGCTCGCGGCCGACCTGGGACGCTACGCGGGCCGGCGGGTAACGCTCGATTTCTCGGTCGTCCTGGTCGGGCTGCCGCCGCGCCTGCGTGCCGCCAACGTGGTGGCCTGGGGGCCGGTGGCGGTGACCGGTGCCGGCGGCGTCGAGCGGCGCCGGTGGCGCGTCCTGCCCGCGGCCGCATCTGCCTCGCCGGCCTCACAGCCTTCGCCGGCCTCACAGCCTTCGCCAGGCTCACCAGCCTCGCCAAGCTCACCAGCCTCGCCAGGCTCGCCAAGCTCGCCGGCTGCACCCGCGGCGTCCGCGTCCAGCACCGGTCCGCCCCCGAACGTCATCGTGATCCTGGTCGACACCCTCCGCCGCGACCGGCTGACTCCCTATGGCTACCGTCGCGAGACCTCGCCCGAGATCGAGCGCCGCCTGGCACGCGCCGGCACCGTGGTGGAGGAGGCCTACAGCCAGGCGCCGTGGACGCTGCCGTCGGTGGTGTCGCTGATGACCGGCCGCTATCCGGGCGAGCTGCTGGGCGCCGACCCGTCAGCCTACGGCATCCCGGTGGGAATCATGCCTCTCGCCGAGCGCCTCGCCCGCTCCGGCTACGAGACCGCGGGGTTCATCGCCAACCCCACGATGCACGTGGGCGCCGGCTTCGAGCGCGGCTTCGACACTTTCTACGCGCCGCCGGCGGACGTCGAGTGGCTGCGCCGCCACGCCGACGACCTGAACCGCCACGCCCTGCCCTGGCTGGCCGCGCACCAGGACCAGGAGCGGCCGTTTTTCCTCTACCTCCACTACATCGATCCCCACGACCCGTACGAGAACCCGGAGACCGCCGGCAACCGCTCGCCCTTCGAAGGCGAGTACCGGGGACCGGTCGCGGGCGACTGGGTGAACGGCTTCTACACCGGCAAGCTCGTGATGCCGGACCCGGCACGTGACCTCGCTCACCTGTCGGCGCTCTACGACAGCGAGGTCCATTATGTCGACCACGCCATCGGCCAGGTGCTCGGCACGCTGCGGCCGGAGGTCCTCGCGCACACGCTGGTGCTGCTCACCGCCGACCACGGCGAAGAGCTGCTGGACCACGGCGGCTGGAAGCACGGCCAGACGCTTTACGAGGAGCAGGTTCACGTGCCGCTGATCGTGCGCTGGGACGGCCATGTCCCGGCCGGCCGGCGCCTCGCCGGCACGGTGCGCCTGCTGGACCTGGCGCCGACCCTCGCGGCGGCCGCCGGCGCGCCGCCGGACCCTGGGTGGCCGGGCCTCGACCTGCTGCCGGCGCTGACCGGAGCGGCCCCGCTCGCCGAGCGCCCCGATTTCTCCGAGGGGCTCTCGAGCGGCCCGCTGCGCGCCGCGGCGGTGCTCGACCGCTGGAAGCTGATCGTCTTCAACCGCACGGAGCCCTTCACCCCCGGCGACGAGCTCCAGGACCATCTGTGGCGGCAGGACCTCGCCCGCCTCGCCCGGGTCGAGCTCTACGACCTGGCGCGCGACCCGGGCGAGCGCCACAACCTGGCGGCGAACCCGGCAGCCGGGGAGGGCGCCACCCTGGCCAGTGGCATGGCTCCCGCCGGCGGCGCGGCGGCCGAGCGGCTGCCGTTGCTGGCGACCGTGATCGAGCGGCGTCTCGACCTGGCCCTGCCCGGGCTGCGGCTGCTCGCCACCGGCGTGCCCGCCGGCTCGCGGCTGCGCCTGGATCTCACCCTGGCGCGCCCGCCGCGGCGCTGGCAGCCGTACCTGCTCACGGCGGCCGACCGGGCGACCCTCGACGGCTCCCACCTGGTGATCGAGCTCGCCGGCGCCGATGGGCTGGCGCGGGGAGTGAGGATCGACGACGACCTCGGCGAGGCGCGCGGACCGGCCGCCGGCGGCGTCTCCGGGCCAGGCCCGGCCGCCCGGGCAGCCGGCGGTGAGGTCGTGCAGTCGCTCACCGCGGCCCTCGACGGCCAGCCGCTGCCGGCGGCGCGGGTGCTCGCCGGCGCCGGTGTGCCCTACGCCGGCGGTCCGCTGCCGCTCGCGGCATTGCGCGCTCGGCGATGGCCCGACGCGCTGCCGGGCGCCTCGGGGCCGGTGGTCAGGATCTGGATGCACGATGCTTCCGGCGAGACGCCGCGCCGGGTGGAGCACGATGCCGAGACCGAGCGCCGCCTGCGCGCCCTGGGGTACATCGAGTGAGCCCGCCGCCGCTCCCACCCGGACGGACCGAGCGCGTGCCGGCGGCGAGCACGCTGGTCCTGGCGCCCCACTTCGACGACGAGGTGCTGGGCTGCGGCGGGTTGCTGGCCCAGCTCACGGCGGCGGGAGCGGCGGTGCGCGTGCTGTTCCTGACCGATGGCGGCGGCGGCCGGGAGGCGGTGGCCGACCGTGAAAGCTACCGCCGGCGGCGCCGGCAGGAGGCCCTGGCGGCCGCAACGGTGCTGGGAATTGCCGGCTGCGACTACCTGGACCTTCCCGACGGCGCCCTGGACCAGCACCTCGGGGAGGCCGCGAGCGGCATCCGCCGGGCCCTCCTCAGCCAGCGTCCGGAGCTGCTGCTGTGTCCGTCGCCGCTCGAGGTGACCGCCGACCACCGAGCCGCCTTCGCCGCCCTGCACCGCCTCCTGGGCTCCCTCCGGCCGGGTCCCGGCGCGGCCCCGGCCGGCGAGGCCGGCAGGGGCGAGGCCGGCAGCGGCTCGGCCGGCGATTGGGCGGCGCTCGCGGGCCTGCGCATCCTCCTCTACGAGGTGAACCAGCCCGCCTATCCGGACCTTCTGGTGGACGTCTCCGGCGCGGAGCCGATGCTGCGCGAGGCGATGGCCTGCTACGCCAGCCAGGAGGAGCGTCATCCCTACCTCGAGGCGGCCCTGGGGCTGCGCCGCTTCCGCACGCTCAGCCTGGCACCGGACGCGACGCTCGCCGAAGGCTACCGCCAGCTGACGGTCGAGGCGTTCACCACCCGCAGCCCGGCGCAGCTGGTGCGCCATCTCGGCGGCGAGCCGGCGCTGCTCGAGGTGCGCGAGGGTCCGCTCGTCTCGGTGGTGGTGCGCACCCGCGACCGGCCGGAGCTGCTCGCCGAGGCGCTCGCCAGCCTCGCGGCCGGCGAGTACCGGCGCGTCACGGTGGTGCTGGTCAACGACGGCGGTGCGCCGCCGGCGGTGCCTCCCGATTTCCCGCTGTCGCTGGTGCGCGTCGACCTGCCGGAGCCGCAGGGGCGGGCCGCGGCCGCCGCGGCCGGCATCGCGGCGGCCACCGGCGATTACGTGGCCTTCCTCGACGACGACGACCTGGCGGCGCCCGAGCACCTGGCGACGCTGGCCGGGATGGTCGGCGGCGCGGCGGTGCGTGTCGCCTACACCGACGCCGCGGTCGGCATCTACGAGCTCGACGGCGAGGCGGGCTGGGTCTGCCGCGAGCGCCGGCTGCCCTACAGCCGCGATTTCGATCCCGACCTGCTGCTGCTCGACAACTACATCCCGTTCAACACCCTGCTGATCGAGCGCCGGCTGCTGGCGGCGGCGGGCCCGCTCGACCTGTCACTGCCGTTTTTCGAGGACTGGGACCTGCTGATCCGGCTGGCCGCGCTGGCGCCCTTCCACCACCTGGCGCGCGTCACCTGCGAATACCGCCACTTCCGCGGCCCGATGAGCCACGTCTTCGGCGAGCGGCCGCGCGAGCGCGCCGATTTCCTCACGGTCAAGGCGCGGGTGGTGGCCAAGCACGCGGCGCGCCTGCAGCCGGCGGCGCTGGCGCGGGCGGTCGACACCTTGCGCGGCGAGCTCGTCGCCGAGCGCGAGGCGGCGGCGGCGGCCAGCCGGCGCCTCGCGGCGGTGCGCGACGAGCTCGCCGACCTCGCGCGCGCCAACCGCCAGGTGTCGGCCGAGCGCTTCCATTTCGAGGACCGCTTCCACGCCGCGCGTGGCGAGGTCCAGGCCTTGCGCGCCGAGCACGAGCGGGCCCAGGTCGAGGCGAAGCGGCAGCTCGACGAGATCGCGAACCAGCTGGCGGCCCGCGACGCGGCGGCGGTCGAGGCCTCCGCCGAGCTGCGGCGGGTCTATGGCGAGGAACAGAGACTGCACGCCGCGGCGGACGAGCAGAACGCCCATCTCGGCAGGACCTACGCCGAGATCGAGCGGCTCAACCGGCTCATTCGCGAGATGGAGGCGAGCCGCGCCTGGCGCCTCCACCGGTGGCTGCAGCGGTGGCGGCCGTGACCCGGATCGCCCTGCTCTCCAGCGAGCCGATCCGGCCGCGGATGGCCGGCATCGGCATCCGCTACCTCGAGTTCGCCCGCCGGCTGGCCGCCGCCGGTCTGGAGACGGTGCTGCTCTCGCCGGCCGCCCCGGAGGAGAGCGCCGGCCTGGACCTGCCCGGCGTCGAGCTGCGGCGCTGCGATCCGCGGCGTCTCGCCGAGCAGCTGGCCGGCTGCCAGGCGGCGGTGGCCCAGGGCCAGCTGGCCAACGACCTGGTGCTGGCCGCCCCCGGGCTGCCGGCGGCGCTCGACCTCTACGATCCCTGGATGGTCGAGAACCTCGCCTACCTGGCGACGCTCGGCCTCGACCCCTATCGCAACGACCACGCCACCTGGCTGCTGCAGCTGTCGCGCGGCGACTTCTTCCTCTGCTCCTCGGAGGACCAGCGCGCCTTCTACCTCGGGTTCCTGGCCGCGCTCGGCCGCGTCAATCCCGAGCTGGTGGGCCGCGACCCCGATCTGCGCTCGCTCATCGACGTGGTGCCCTTCGGGGTGCCCGAGGAGCTGCCGCCCCATCAGCCGTATCTCCCGCCGCGGCAGCCCGGCGAACGGCGGTTGCTGTTCGGCGGTCTCTACGACTGGTACGACCCCTGGACGCTGCTCGCGGCCCTGGACGCGGCCGACGGCGCGCTCGCCGCCCAGGGCTGGGTGCTGCTGCTGATCCGCAACCCCAACCCGGGCACGCCGCAGCGCCTGTTCGGCGAGGTCGAGGCCTGGTGCCGGCGGCGCGGCTGGTGGGAAACGCGGGTGCGGGCGATCGACTGGGTGCCGGTCGAGCGGCGCTACGACCTGCTGCGGGACGTGGACCTGCTGGTGGCGCCCCACCGCCCCAGCCTGGAGACGCGGCTGTCGCTCCGCACCCGCTTCCTCGACGCGCTGGCCGCCGGTTGCCCGGTGGTGACCACCGAAGGCGGCGCGATGAGCCGTCTGCTGCGCGAGCACGGCGCCGGGTGGGTGGTGCCGCCCGGCGACGCCAGGGCGCTGGCCGGGGCGATCGCCGCGGCCCTCGACGCCGCGGCCGGCGCGGCGCCTTGGCGCCAGGGCGCGGCGGCGCTGCTGGCCTCGTTTCGCTGGGAGCAGGCGCTGGCGCCGCTGTTGCGTTTCTGCCGCGAGCCGCGGCGCGAGCTCACCAAGGAGCGTTTCGTTCAGGCGCTGGCGACGGCAGCGCCCGCGGACAGCCATGCCTTCCGCTTGCGGCGCCGTCTCCGCCTCCTGCTCTCCGCCATCGCCCGGCCACCGCGGCCGCCAGGCCCATCGCGGGCGGCGCGGCCGGCGGAGCCGCCGCCGGCGCTCCACGGCGGGCAGCCGCGGCGATGACGGCGCCACGCCGCGTCTCGGTGGCCATCTTGTCGTGGAATGGCCGGCAGCATCTCGAGACCTGCCTCGAGGCGTTGGGCGAGCAGGACGACCCCGGGGTCGGGTGGGAGGTGCTGGTGCTCGACAACGGCTCGACCGATGGCACCGGCGCCTGGTTGCGTTCGCGCTACCCGCAGGGAGAGATCGGGACAGGGGAGGCCCCGTCCCCGGCTTCGTCGTCGCCGCGGCCGCCGCGACCGCCGGTGCGCTGGCTGGCGAGCCCCGTCAACCTCGGCTTCTGCGCCGGCAACAACCGCCTGGTGCGGGCGGCGTCGGGCGACGCGGTGGCGTTGCTCAACAACGACACCCGGCCGGCCCGCGGTTGGTTGGCGGCGCTGGTGGGGGCGCTGGCGGCCGCGCCGGCGGACGTCGCGGCGGTTTCCGGCAAGATCGTCGACTGGGAGGGCGAGCGCCTCGATTTCGGGCGCGGCGTGATGACCTTCGACGGGCATGCCTTCCAGCTCGACTTCAGGCGGCCGCTCCGCTCGGCACGCGTCCCGGAGCGCGGCGAAGAGCTGCTCTTCGCCTGCGGCGGCAACATGCTCATCCGGCGGTCGTCGTTCCTGGCCGCCGGCGGCTTCGACGAGAGCTACTTCGCCTACCTCGAGGACGTGGATCTCGGCTGGCGCCTGTGGTCGGGGGGCGAGCGGGTGACCTTCGAGCCCGCGGCGGTGGTCCACCACCGTTCCAGCGCCACCTCCGACCTGCTCGGCCTCTTCAATCGCGGCTTCCTGTTCGAGCGCAACGCCTTCCTCACCGCCTACAAGAATTACGAACCCGGCCTGTGGGAGAAGGTGATGCCGGCGCTGTTGCTGACCTTCCTCTCGCGCACCCAGACGATGCTCGCCGACAACAACCCCGGCGGCGGGTCGCTGCGCATCGACCCCTACGCCGGGTGGATCGCCAACACCGCCTCGCCGGCGCCGGCGGCCATCGCCTCGCAGCCGCCGCCGCCCACCGCCGCCACCGCCGCCGCGACGACCGCCGCCTCCGCCGCGGCGCCGGCGAAGCCGCCGGTGCCTCGCTCCGGTCCCCCCCTCTCGCTTGCCCGCATCCGGCGCAAGTGGCGGGAGCACGGCACCCGCGAGCTCTGCCGCCGTGCCGCCGTCAAGCTGCGGGCCAGGCTGCGCGCCGCCCTGGCGGCGGCCTGGGCCGGAGGCCGAGGGAATGCCCAGGAGCCCGCGCCGCGCGCCCCGATCCTCACCGACGAGCGCACGGTGGCCCAGCTGCGTGCCCTTTCCTACCTGCTCTCGCATCTCGAGGCGGCGGCCGCCGCACGCGAGGCGGTGCAGCGCCGCCGCCGCCGCGGCGACCGCGAGATCTTCGCCCGCTTTCCGCTGTACCTGGTGCCGACCTACCCCGGCGACCCGTTCCTCTTCGCCAGTCCCGGGTTCGCCGCCTGGCTGCCCGCGGAGCTGCCGCTCGTTCGCCACACCCTGGACGAGCTGATGGAGATGGACCCGCTGTAGCAGCGGCCGGCAGCCGGATCGCTGGCTGGCGACTGATCTGGGACGTCGCTCAACGAATCAGCACGATGATGACGCCCACATCCAGGGCAGCCATGGCTTTGTCGGCGGTAAGCACCGGCAATCCCAGCGAACTAGCAGTGACCAGGCAAGCGCAGACTCCCAGCGATAGCCCGGTGCTGGCGCAGAGCCTGGCGGCTTCCAGGGCGTCCTGCTCGTCGAACGGAACGATGTAGAGGGCGCAGGCGGCCAGGACCAAGAGCGCCTCGGGAGGCTGCTGCCCCCACTCGGCCAACACTTCATACCAGTCGTAAGCGCTGATGACGGCACCTCTGCCCAGCTCCGCGGCAACCCGGTCGGCGCCCGGCTCATTGTTCTCGAACGCCTGGAGGGCAGAAGTTGCCAGGACATAAGAGGCGCTCATGCTTTGCTCCCGGGGCCCTTTCGCCCGCGTTCCGTCATCAACTGGTCCCTGGCCTCATCGACAACTCTTTGGAGGCTGTCCATGAGAACCGTCCCATTCGGTTGAACCTTGAGGACCAATTTCCCCCCTTCCTCCACTCCCAGAAGCTTCCGGACAAAGTCCGGGACTGCGACCTTGCCACCTGGCTCAAGTGCCACCGTGACGAAATCGGTGTTACCGCTGCCAGCACCAGGAGTCCTGGGCGGCTTTGCCGCTGGCTCCTCCCAGGTATCGGATCGAAGGGACTTGAACGGGATGACGGATGGGTGCATCGCAAGCCTCCTTTCCTCTTCAGGGAGATTATAACCATAGTCAGTGACAAAGCAAGACGTTTTTCCCTTTTATGAGGATGAATGTATTCATTTCCAGCGTCACCGGTTATGATGAGTCGATGACGGACGGGGACGTGAGCGTGGCCCTGACGGTGCTTCGAGTCGTCCGGGGCTGGAATCAAGACGATCTGGCGAAGGCGTCCGGAGTTCGCAACAGCGCGGTCTCCGACTACGAACGAGGCCGTAAGGTTCCTGGATTGAAGACCTTGATCCGACTGGTCTCTTCCATGGGGTATCCGCTATCCGCCATTGACCATGTGATGAGCTTCATCGGAGCTCTGAGGTCGGGCGCCGTGGCCACGGATGCGGCGTCGGCGCCACCGGCCCTTGGTATTCATGAGGGTGGCCAGGCTGACTCTCCGGCGAACGCGGTGGCCTTTCAATGGGAGGTCGAGCAAGTCTCGGCCGAGATAGGAAGAGCGGTTTCGAGGATGACCCGCCTTATTTTCGCGTCGCTGGGCCGTTCCCAACGGCAGCAGCCCGAGGCAGGGGTGGGAGAGCGCACGGCCAGCGCGCCCGGATCGATCGAGCCTGGCAGGGAAAGCGGCGCCGTTCGAGCGTGAGGTGCGAGTGCCGTGCGTGCCGCCGAAGCTTCTGGGCTGGCAGAGGGCTGACGGTAGCGATCCGGCCGCGCTACTGCTCTTCGGGCGGCTTCGGGCGGCCGGCGATGGCGAGGACGAGCTCCTCGACGATCTCCTTGAGCTCGACCGTGTAGGTGGCGAGGTCGCGGAGGGCCAGCTCCAGCTGGTCGGGCGACGGCCTGACCAGCGGCCCGCCGGACCTCGGTTTGACCTTGTGAGTCAGGCGATCGTCGAGGCTCTGCAGCCTTTGGTAGGCGTCTCTCAGCCGCTGCGCGTCCATGTCATCGACCTGCTTTCCCCTGCGGCAGCCGCAGGACGTATTCGACCAGCCTTTGGATGTCGGCCGTGTCCAGGCGGTCGGCGAAACCCGGCATCGCTCCATACCCCTCGCTGATGCGCCGGTACATCAGCCCGCGGGCGCGGGATCCGGCGCGGACCATGGTGGAGGAGATGAGGTCGAGCTCGGGATAGAGGCCGACGGAGCGGCGGTCGCCCCTGCCGTCGGCGGCGTGGCAGCGGACGCAGTGCGTGCGATAGAGGCCGCCGGCGTCGCGCTCGCGGCCCGCGCAGGTCGCGAAGGCCGGCGCCAGCAGCGCCAGCAGCGCTGCCAGCGCTCCCCTCGCCGGAGCCCGCTTCACGGCGCCGCGGCCCCGGCGCGCTGATGCAGCACTCGGAGATAGGCGACCAGGGCCTGAATCTGCGGGTCGCTCAGCTTCTGCTGGAAGCCCGGCATCAGGCCGAACGAGCCCTCCCGGATGGCGTTGGCGATCGAGCTGTCGTCGCCGCCGAACTTCCACACGTCGTCGGTCAGGTCCGCGTAGGGCTGACCCATCTCGCGCGCGGTGTTGCCGCGGCCGTCGATCCCGTGGCAGTCGGCGCAGTTGTCGACGTACAGCTGCTCGCCCTGGGAGCGGTGCGGGAAGATCTTGTCGCAGCCGCCCAGCAGGGTGGCGAGCGCGCCGGCGAGCAGCGCCGCGGCCGCCGCCGCCCCGCGCCGGGTCCGCCGGGGCCGAACGGTAAGCTCGATCGGCTGGCGGGTCATTTCGCGCTCGGCTCCTGGGCGAGCCGGTGGACGTGGTGGGCGGTCGCCTGATCGCGCGGCCGCACCACGATCTCGTCGACGTTGACGTGGGACGGGCGGGTCGCGGCCCAGACCACGCAATCGGCGACGTCTTCGCCGCTGAGCGGCCGCAGCCCGCGATAGACCGCGCTGGCGCGTTCCTGGTCGCCGTGGAAGCGTACCTGGGAGAACTCGGTCTCGACGAGGCCCGGATCGACCTCGGTGACCCGCACCGGCTTGCCGAGCAGCTCGAGGCGCAGCGTCCGGCTGATGGCCCGCACCGCGTGCTTGGCGCTGGTGTAGCCGCCGCCGGCGGCATAGGTTTCGAAGCCGGCGATCGAGCCGATGTTGATCACGTGGCCGTCGCCCGAGGCGAGCAGCGCCGGGAGCAGTGCGCGAGTCATCCGCATCAGCCCCAGCACGTTGACTTCCCACATCGTGCGCCACTCGTCGTCGCGGGCTTCTGCGATGGGTTCCAGCCCGAGGGCGCCGCCGGCGTTGTTGACCAGCAGATGGACGCGTGGCACCTGGGCGGCAAAAGCGGCGACGCTGGCCGCGTCGGCGATGTCGAGCCTGAGCGCCGAGGCGCGGCCGGTGGCGAGGCCGTCGATCTCGCGCGCGAGATCCTGCAGCCGCTCGAGCCGGCGCGCCCCCATGACGACCTGGAAGCCGGCCGCGGCGAGGGCGCGCGCGCTCGCCGCACCGATGCCGGAGCTCGCTCCGGTGACGACAGCGATCCTGCCAGCTTGCGAAGGCTCCCCCATGGCGTTCATCCTCCCTTCATCCTCTCTTTGGCCGGCTCGACGACCGCGCGGACGCGGCCTTCAGGTTTCCGCCGACGGGCACAGGTCGGCGACCACGCAGCTCGCGCAGAGCGGCCGGCGGGCCTGGCAGACCTTGCGGCCGTGGGCGATCAGCAGGTTGGACCAGACGGCCCAGTCGTCCTGGGGCACCAGGGCCATCAGGTCGCGCTCGATCTTCTCGGGATCGCTCTCCGCGGTCAACCCGAGGCGCCGCGAAAGGCGCTGCACGTGGGTATCGACGACCACTCCGACGTTGCGTCCGAAGGCGTTGCCCAGCACCACGTTGGCGGTCTTGCGGCCGACCCCCGGCAGGCGGCGCAGCTCCTCCATGGTGTCGGGCACCCGGCCGCCGTGCTCGCTCATCAGCGCCTGGCCGAGACCGAGAAGGGCGCGGGCCTTGTTGTGGTAGAAGCCGGTCGTGCGCACGAGGTCCTCGAGCTCGCCGAGGCTCGCCGCCGCCAGCTCGCGGGGCGATGGGAAGCGCCGGAACAGCGCCGGCGTGACCTCGTTGACCCGCTTGTCGGTGCACTGCGCCGAGAGGATGGTGGCGACCAGCAGCTCGTAGGGGTCGTGGTGGTCGAGCGCGGTGCGGCTGTCCGGGTAGGCGCGGCGCAGGCGCGCCAGGATCTCCGCGGTGCGCAGCCGCCGGGCCCGCGCCGACTCGCGGCGCGCCTGGGCCGGCGTGATGCCGGCACGCCGCGGGGCGGCGGGGGCCTGGCGCGCGCTCATCGCCGTCTCCTCGGTTCGAGACTCATCGGATGCGATCCCTCAGTTCTCGGCGAAGGCCCGGACCGCCCAGTTGAACACCGCGATCACCAGGCCGCCGAGGATCGCGGCGCCGCAGCCGGCGACCTGTAGGTGACGCGGCATCAGCATGGCAGCCAGGTACAGGACGAGCCCGTTGATCACCAGGTAGAACAGGCCCAGCGACAGCACGATCAAGGGCAGGGAGAGGAAGGTCAGGAGCGGCTTCACCAGCAGGTTGAGCAGCCCCAGCACCAGGCCGGCCAGCAGCAGCCATTCCAGCCCTCCCGTGTAATGGATGCCGGGCACCAGGTTGGCGGCCAGCCACAAGGCCACCGCGTTCAACACCACTTGCAGCAGGGCACGCATCGACGGTTCCCTCCTCCCCGGTTTTGACGCTCGGGTCTCCCGCGTCAGGAGACGGCGACAGCCAGGCCGCCGGCCAGCTGGCGCGCGTGCGCGGCGACCTGGCGTTCGTTGTCGAAGCTGAGCTTCGCGAGTCCCTCCTCCCAGCTGAACCAGCAGGCGCCGGAAACCTCCCTGGCGTCGAAGTCTGCGGCGTCGCCGCTCTGGTACTCGAGCAGGAAGTAGTCGACGCGCTTGTGGATGCGGAGCTTGCCCTTCTCGAGGTACCAGTACTCGATCTCGGGTAGCGCCCCCACCACCCGCCCGGTGACGCCGGTCTCCTCCCTGACCTCGCGCACGGCGGTCTGCTCCAAGGTTTCGCCGTCCTCGACGTGGCCCTTGGGCAGCTGCCAGCGCCGGCCCTTCTGGGTCGAGATCAGCAGGATCGTGTCGCCGCGGACCACCAGGCCGCCCGCCGACCTGTGGTGCTCGGTCGTCAGCCCGCGCGGGCTCGACCCATCGGCGAGGGCGCCCTCAGTTGGCGGTCTCTTCGCCATTGCCGCCACCCGGAGTCCAGGAGGGGAGCGTTGCCGGGTCGACTCCCACCGACTCGAGGGCCGCCGACCAGACCCGCTCGGGATCGGGTGCGAAGATCAGGTCGCCGCGCGCCGGGGCGGTGAGCCAGTCGTTGCGGAGGATCTCCTCGATGAGCTGCCCCGAGCCCCAGCCGGCATAGCCCAGGAAGAGGCGGAAGCGCTCCGGAGGCGCCTCGGCGAGGCGCGACAGATCGCCGACGTGCTGGGTCAGGGAGACGCCGGCCAGCACCTCGCTGGCGGCTTCGGCCTCGAAGTCGCCGCCGGCCGCCGCGGCCGCGTCCGCCGGGACCGGAGCGGCCGCCGCGGACGAGGGTCCGAACAGCACGGTGCCCAGGTTGGGCGCCACCGGACCGCCGAAGTAGGCCACCGTGTCCTCGCCGCCCCGCCAGTCGACCTCCATGCCCTTGAGGATCTCGCTGACCTTGATCCCGGTGGGCCGGTTGACGATGAAGCCCAGGCTGCCCTCGTCCTCATGACGGATCAGCAGCACCACGCTGCGGTGGAAGAAAGGGTCGAGCACCTGCGGCATGGCGAGCAGCAGCACCGGGGTGGAGAGCGTAGCCGAGGCGCCAGCCATGCCGTCATCTTACCCTGAGGCCGGGATTGGAAAGGCCCCTCGCGGAGGCGTGGTGGTATTGTCATCCCGGAGGGACAGAGAGGGCCATGAACGACAGTTTCTCGAGCCGTGCCACCTTCCGGGTGGGTGGGGCTGGAGAGGGGCGCGAGCTGCACCTCGCCCGCCTCGACGCCCTTGAGCGCTACAACGTCTCGCGCCTGCCTTACGCGCTGCGCATCCTGCTCGAGAACCTGCTGCGGCGGGAAGACGGCAGCCTGGTGTCGGCCGCCGAGATCGAGGCCCTGGCGCGCTGGGACCCGCATGCCCAGCCCGGCGCGGACGCCGGCGAGATCGCCTTCATGCCCGCGCGCGTGCTGCTGCAGGACTTCACCGGCGTGCCGGCGGTGGTCGATCTGGCCGCGATGCGTGACGCCATGGCCAGGATGGCCGGCCCCGGGCGCCCGCAGGCGGCCAAGCGGATCAACCCCATCCAGCCCGTCGAGCTGGTCATCGATCATTCGGTGCAGGTGGACGAGTACGGCTCCGCCGCCGCCTTCCTGATCAACGCCGAGCGCGAGCTCGAGCGCAACCGCGAGCGCTACGCCTTCCTGCGCTGGGGCCAAAGCGCGTTCGCCAACTTCCGGGTGGTGCCGCCGGACACCGGCATCGTGCACCAGGTCAACCTCGAATACCTGGCGCGGGTGGTGATGACCGGCGACCACGAGGGTGTGACGTACGCCTTCCCGGACACCCTGGTGGGCACCGACTCCCACACCACCATGATCAACGGCCTGGGCGTGCTGGGCTGGGGGGTTGGCGGCATCGAGGCCGAGGCGGCGATGCTCGGCCAGCCGGTCTCCATGCTGATCCCGCAGGTGGTGGGGTTCCGGCTTGCCGGCGAGCTGCCCGAGGGCGCCACCGCCACCGACCTGGTGCTGGTGGTCACCGAGATGCTGCGCCGCAAGGGGGTGGTGGGCAAGTTCGTCGAGTACCACGGCGAGGGCCTCGCCCACCTCCCCCTGGCCGACCGCGCCACGATCGCCAACATGGCCCCCGAATATGGCGCCACGTGCGGCATCTTTCCCGTCGACGCCGAGACGCTCCGCTATCTCGAGCTGACGGGCCGGCCTCCCGAGCACATCCGCTTGATCGAGGCGTATTGC
>DATKFK010000820.1:0-2685 GCA_035544375.1 Thermoanaerobaculia bacterium | reverse complement strand
CCCTGCCCTTCACCGCCGGCCTGATGCCGGGCGACCGCCTGCGGTTCTTGCAGCGCGACTGGGGCGTCGTGCTGCTGCTGCAGTTCGCCAGCCTCTATTTCTTCGGCTTCTACGACCGCCCCGAACCGCGCACGCGGGCCGAGGCCGTAAGGCGCCTGGCCGGCGCGGCGGCGCTTCAGGGCGCAGCGCTCCTGGGTTACTTCTTCTTCGCGTTCCGCAGCTTCCCGCGTTCGGTCCTGGTGCTCTACGTGCCGCTCGACCTGGTCCTGCTGCTCGCCTGGCGGGGCGTCGTCGACCGCCGCGGGCTGCATCGCGAGCGCCGGGTGGCGATCGTCGGCAGCGGCCAGGCGGCGGGCGAGATCGCCCGCACCCTGTCCCAGCACCGCTGGCACGGCCTGCTGGTCGCCGGGTTCGTGCCGCAGCCCGGCCAGGAGGCGTTCGCCGCCGGGGCGGACCTCGAGCCGGCGCTGGGGCCGCTGCTCGGCACCTCCGAGGACCTGCCGGCGCTGCTCAGAAGCGGCGAGATCGACGACATCATCCTCGCCGGCGGCGGCGACTCCTGGCAGACGCGCCTGATCGATCGCCTCGCGGGCACGCGTCCCCATCACACCAACGTGCTGCTGCTGCCGGGGCCTTTCGAAAGCCTGATCGGGCGCATGCGCTATCGCTGGGTGCACGATCTGCCGCTGATCGAGGTGATGCGCGAAACCGAATGGCGCATCAACTGGCCGCTCAAACGCCTGCTGGACTTGACCGCCGGCTCGCTGCTGCTGCTCGCCACCCTGCCTGCCCTGGCGGCCTGCGCGCTGGCGGTTCGCCTCTCCTCGCCGGGGGCGATCCTCTATCGCCAGTTGCGTATCGGCCGCGACCAGCGTCCCTTCACGCTGTGGAAGCTGCGCACCATGCGCCTCGACGCCGAGGCCACGTCCGGCGAGGTCATGGCCCAGCCGGGCGACCCGCGCCTGATCGCGTGCGGCGCCTTCTTGCGCCGTTTTCGGCTCGACGAGATCCCGCAATTGTTCAACGTGCTGCAGGGCACGATGAGCCTGGTGGGACCGCGTCCGGAGCGGCCCGGCTTCGTGCAGCGATATCTGAGGGAGGTCCCCGGGTATGCCGAGCGCTTCTCGCTGGCGCCGGGGGTCAGCGGTCTCGCGCAGGTCAACGGCGAGTATCATTCGAGCCCGCAGAACAAGCTGCGTTATGACCTGGCCTACGCCGCCAACTGGACGCTGTGGCTCGATCTTTCGATCTTGCTGCGGACGGTGAAAATCGTGCTCACGTCGCGCGGCGTCTGAGGCGCCGCGTCTGGGGCGCCGGGTGTCCGCGGCGCCGCCGCCGCGAAGCCGCGGGAAGGCGGCCATCGTCAATGTTGCATCTCTGCATGCAACGCAAGGCTCTGCCGGGTTCCGGCATGGGCCCTGGATTGTTTGCTGGAAACACCTATAATAGAACTCCCAAAGCCGCCAGCAGGCTTGTCCAGACCGGCAGGGAGCCGGCCGGCAAGAGCTGAACGAAAGGACGCGATGAGTGCCAAGCAGCCCATGCCGAGCGATCCCGGCCATCCGGCGCCGGTCAGCGCGATAGCCCGGCCGGCTTTGGATCCGGCCAGCGCGCCGGCGCCACCGGCCGCCGCCGCCGACGCCACCCACGCCACCCACGCCACCCACGCCACCCAATCATCGCGCCGGCCCTACCAGCCGCCTCGCATCCTCTTCCGCGAGCCGCTCGAGGCCATGGCGGCGATCTGCTCGCCGCACCCTCCGGCGAAGGCCAACAAGGGACTCTGCCCGATGGGGCCGATCTCGTCCTAGTTTAGTTCCCGCGCACGCCGCGGCGATCCCCGCCGGCCAGCATCGGGCGCAGCCGGCGGCGTGGGCGCGAGCCCGTTCTCCTGGCGTCGTAGACTCGAATCACCGCAGGATCGGCAGCAACGTCTTCGCGGACGCGGGCCGTGCCCCGACCGGCGCCGACTCCCGCTGCCGGTCGGCCGCGTGCGCGTCCTGCGCCTCCCGGGCCATCGCCATGCGGCTCAGGGCGTCCGGATAGACCTGCAGCGCGTCGCCGCTAAAGGCCGCGGCATTGCCCGGACAGAAGTTGAGGAGGTGGCCCGCCGGGCCGAAACCGTCCACCATTTTCTTCGCTTCGACGGTGAGCGCCCGGACGTCGGCGAGCCCGGCCGAGCTCGCCCAGATGTCGCGGATCGAGCGCTCATGCAGGTTTCCCACCGCCCGGCGCCACTGCACGCAGGGATAGACGTTGCCATAAGGATCGATGGCGATTCCCGAGGACCCGGCGCCGCAGTGTTTCGCGGCCCCGGCCGGCGCCAGGCCGTCGTCGGCCAGCCGCGCCGCCTGGATCGGCGCGCTCCCGGAGGCCCGTGGCGCGGCGATGTCCTGTGGCGCCGCCGGCATCGCGGCCGTATCCTCCGCGGCGGACTGCGCCCGCGCCGCCGCCGCACGCTCTGCCAGCAGCTCGAACAGCCGCCGCACGCCGGCGCGCGACGGCGAGATCGACTGCGGCTCGCGGTCGCCGTCGTCGCGCGGCGTCACCTCGGGATCGATCTGCAACGGCAGCTCGAGCGCGTCGGCGAGCGCCATCATGTCCGCGGTCTCGTGCTCGTTCCAGGCGGTCATGGTGCTGTTGAGCTTCACCCGCAGCCCCAGGCTGCGCATCTCCCCCAGGTTG
>DATKFK010000819.1:0-5811 GCA_035544375.1 Thermoanaerobaculia bacterium | reverse complement strand
GCGAACGCCTGGAGCTGATGCTCGCCGACTGCGGCGCGGCGGTGGTGCTGACCCAGGAATGGCTGGCCGACCGCCTCGACACCGCCGGGCGTGCCGTCCTCTGCCTCGACGCCTCGTGGGAGGCGCTGGACGAGCCCGGCGGCGAGGAGACGGGCGGTTCCCGGGGCCCTGCCGCCGGCAGGCCCGGTGGGGTGGCGGACGGGACGGCGGACGGCGGGACGGCGGACGGTGGGCTGATGGGAGCACCGGCGCCCCGGCCGGCAGCGGACCCGGGCAATCTCGCCTACGTCATCTACACATCGGGCTCGACCGGCCGCCCCAAGGGCGTCGCGGTGACCCACGCGAGCGCCGCCGCGCTCCTCGCCTGGGCGGCGGCGGCCTTCTCGGCGGCCGAGCTCGAGCGCGTGCTCGCCGCCACCTCGATCTGCTTCGACCTCTCGGTCTTCGAGATCTTCCTGCCGCTCAGCCGCGGCGGCACGGTGGTCCTGGTGGACAGCGTGCTCGACCTGCTCAACCTGAGCGGCGAGACGGTCACCCTGGTCGACACCGTGCCGTCGGCGGTCGCAGAGCTGATCGGCGTCGCCGGGCTGCCGCCCGGGGTGCGCACGGTCAACCTCGCCGGCGAGCCGATCCCGCCCGGACTGGCGGCGCAGATCCACGCGCAACCGGGTGTGTCGCGGCTGCTCAACCTCTACGGACCCACCGAGTCCACGGTCTACGCCACCTGGGCCGAGGTCGCTCCCGGCGACAGCGCGGCGGTGATCGGCCGCCCCATCCCCGGCACCCGCGCCGTGGTGCTGGACGCGGCGGGCGCCCCGGTGCCGCTGGGCGTCGCGGGCGAGCTGTACCTGGGCGGCCGCGGTCTCGCCCGCGGCTACGTGCGAGCGCCGGCGGCGAGCGCCGAGCGCTTCCTGCCCGACCCCTTCGCCGCGCGGCGGGGCGAGCCGGGTGCGCGGCTCTATCGCACCGGCGACGTCGTGCGTCACCTGCCGGACGGACGGTTGCATTTCCTCGGCCGTGCCGACGACCAGGTCAAGGTGCGCGGCTTCCGCATCGAGCTGGGCGAGGTGGAGGCGGCTCTCGCGGCGCATCCCGGGGTGCGCCAGGCGGCGGTGGTCGCGCGCGGCGAGACGAGCGGCGAGCGGCGCCTGGTCGCCTACGTCGTCGTCGACCTGGCGGCCGGCGGCGGACCGGTGGCCGCCACGGAGCTGCGCGCCTTCCTGCGCGACCGCCTGCCCGACTACATGGTGCCCGCGGCCTTCGTCACGCTGCCGGCGATCCCGCTGACGCCCAGCGGCAAGCTCGATCGCCGGGCGCTGCCGGCGCCCGACAGGGCCGCGGCGGTGCCGCCGCGCGATCTGCAGGAGCTGGCGCTGGCGCGGCTGTGGGAGGAGATCCTGGACGTGCGGCCGGTGGGGGTCAGCGACGATTTCTTCGAGCTCGGCGGTCATTCCCTGCTCGCCGTCCGCCTGATGGTGCGCATTCGCGAGCGGTTCCACCGCGAGCTGCCGCTCGCCAGCCTCTTCCGCGCGCGGACCATCGAGAACCTGGCCGCCCTGCTGCGCCGCGAGGGAGAGACGCCGAGCCGTTCCGCGCTGGTCGAGATCACTCCCACCGCGGTGGCGGCGGGCGGCGATGGAGTCGGCGGGGATGAAGGCGGCGGGGATGAACGCGGCGGCCAAGACACCAGGAAGGTGCGGCGGCCCTTCGTGTGCGTGCATCCCGCCGGCGGCAACGTGCTCTGCTACGCCGATCTGGCGCGCGCCCTGGGTCCGCGCCAGCCCTTCTACGGCCTGCAGTTCCCAGCCCCCGCCCCCGGCCTCCATTTCCACCAGGATGGCGGCAGCGGCGGTGCCGCCGCCGGCGGCGACGGGCCGTCAGGAAAGCCGCCCGAGACGATCGAAGAGCTGGCCGCCCATTACGTCGCAGCGCTGCATGCCGCGGGGTTCCATGGACCTCACCGCCTCGGAGGCTGGTCGTTGGGCGGCGCCATCGCCTTCGAGATGGCCCGCCAGCTGGTGGACGCCGGCGAAGCGGTCGAGTTGCTGGCGATGCTCGACGCCGCGCCGCCGGGTGCCGCCACGGGGTGGGACGAGGAGGAGCTGGGGCTGATGGCCTGGTTTGCCCGCGACCTCGCCGCCCTCTCCGGCCGCCAGGTCGCCGTCTCGAGGGCCGATCTGGATGGCGTGCCCGCCGGCGACCGGTTGCGCCAGGTGGTGCTAGCGGCGCAGGCCGCGCACCTCCTGCCACCCGATCTCGGTCCCGCCGAGGCCGCCAGCCTCTTCGCGGTCTTCCGCACCACCCAAAAGGCCCTGCGCGCCTACACCCCGGGACGATATGAAGGTCCGGTCCTGCTGGTGCTCGCGGGCACGCCGCCAGGCGCGGAGGAAGAGCCCCCGCCGGTGGTGACGACGTGGCGACGCCACGCCGCCGAGGTCGAGGTGGAGTGGGTGCCCGGCGACCACTACTCCCTGGTCCGTCCGCCGCAGGTGGACCATCTGGCCAGGCTGATCGCCGCCCGCCTGCCCTGACACGGGCTTTTTCAGCAGCCTGCTAAACCAACTGCGGCAGTTCGGCTAAACGGTCGAGCCGCACTTCTTGCACCTCGGTTGCGAGGTGCAGGGTGAGATGGCCTCGGCCGCGAAGCCTCCTTGCGCATTCCGCATCGCCGGCGGTACCAGCTGCCGCAGCGTCTCCTTGGTCAAGGTCAGTGGCTTCTTTAGCTTGGCTGATTTCCGCATATTCCACCTCTCGGAAAAGACGTCGGCGCCTAACTTACCACGCTCCGTGCGGGCAGTATGCTACGTGGTGAACGGCTTCCGGACCGCTGGCGGCACTCGCGCCGGCCGCGGCCTTTGGAGGAGGAACCCGATGCTGACTCATTTGCGTCCGTGGCTCATGATCGTGGCGGTAACAGCCGGCGGCGTGGCCATCGGCCGGGCGTCGAAGGGCACCGAGCCCGGCGCGGCGGAGATGGCCGTCCGGCTGGCGCAGGAGATGGCCGCATCGGCCTCGCGCCGTGATGCCGCCAGCAACGGCAGGCTCATTCCACAAACGACGCGGGTGGTGTACGTCAGCAACGGCAACCCGATCACCGGCAAGCAATATGTCGACACCCTGGGACGGTACTACGCCTCGCTCGAGACGCTCGACTTCAAATGGGACAAGTGGGAGGTCGTCCCGGTGGGCGTCGACGCGGCGGTGTTCACCGGCTGGGCCAGCGCCAGGACCGTGGACCTGGCGGGCAAGAGCGAGGCGGGGCGCGCGATCTTCACCATGGTCTTCGCCCGCGACGCCACGGGCTGGAAGCGGGTGATCGCGCAGAAGTGGCAGGCCGAGGTGCCGACCGTAAGGGCCGTCTATCCTGCCGGGTTCGACCGGGGAAGGGCGCAAGAGCGCCGGATCGCGGTGCTTTTCAGCGAGCCGGTTAAAGCAACCGCCGCGGCCTTCAGCCTGGCATGCCCACCGGGCGCACCGATTCCGCTCGATGCGAAAGCCGACAGCCCCGGCGGTGACAGCTTGTTCATCTTGAGCCCACGCCAGCCCTTCCCTCCCGGCGCCAGATGCAAGCTCAGGGTCGTGGCGTCCCAGGTCGCCGACGACCATTTCGGCCAGAACATGGCCGCGGACTACTCCTTCGAGATCAAGGTTGCCGGCTGATCCGCCGGCCGCTTGCGGACGCCCATGATCTGTTTCGTCTCCTCGAAGTCCATTCGCGCTGCGAGCCTCCACCAGCGGCAACAAGGGCCGCCGCGCGAGCCTATCTCATGCCGTGGTGCGGGGGCACAGGTCCAGCGTGAAGCGCGGCGGCGCCAAAGCGGGTCCGACACAGGGCCGCCCGTCCAGCGGCGTCACTGTCAATCTGTACTCGTCGACGACGATGCGCACGATGTCTTCGACCACCTGCATCGCCAGGGCGGCCGCGACACAGCGGTGTGGCCCCCACCCGAATGGCAGGAAGGCATGATGATCGTCAACCGCCGCCCAGCGCTCGGGGCGAAAGCTGTGCGGATCTTCCCAGTGGCGTGCGTCGCGGTGGACCAGGTAAGGGCACACGACCACCTGGTCGTCCGGGGTCACGCTTTCCCCGGCCACCTTGTGAGGCCGAGCCGGCCGCCGGCCGAGCAACCAGGCCACGGGCCACAGGCGCAGCGCCTCGCGTACCACCCAGGCCGGCTCGGCGTCGGTGGGCGGGTTCGTGCCCAGCAGGTACAGCGACCAGCCGAGGACGAACCCCACCGAGCCGGCAATCGCGAACAGGAACGACACGAAAATCTCGGCCAGCTCCGCCGCGGTCGCCGGCGGTCCGGCGGCGGCCACCACGTCGAGCAGATCAGCCGGCTGCCTGGCTCCGTTTCGGTGCGTGCTTTCGCTGGCCGCGCCGGCCTGAGCGGTTGCGTGCTGCCGCCGAGTTTCGATCGCCTTCGCCAACTCGCGTAGGGCGCGGGACTGGTACAGCGCCCGGGCAATGCGGAGGCCGCGCTGGCGAGAGCCGGCCAGCACCGAGCGCTCGACGATCTGGTCCAGCGTGCGCTGGAAACGCAGCGGGCTGTCCGGCGAGGCGAGGGCCGCCGCGAAGTGCCGATAGACGAGGTAATTGCCGGCGTCGGGCCAATCGCTGGTCGGTACCAGCGCCCGCCGGACCTTCCCCGGGAGCTCGCCCGCGAACTGCGTGATGTGGGTGCGCAGCAGCGCCCGCGCCGCACGGCCGATCTCGATCTGCAGCGAACGCGGTCCGAACGGGCCCCGGCTAGTGTGGAAGAAGTCGGAGTGCTCCTGGTACAGGCCGCCGTCGTTGGCGAGAATGGCCCTGGACGCTCCCGGCGCGGCGACGCAGAGCTGGCGCCCGGGCAGCAAGAGCGCCTCGCCGGCGGCTGGAAATGCATGATCGAGGAACTCCAACGGCTCCCGGAGAAACCGCTCGGCTGACGCCCGATCTGGCATGCAGGTGTTCTCCCCCTGAAGCACCAGCGGCGCGGGCGCCGGCGCAGTGCCGGTCCGCGCACGTCCGCTTCATCCAGTGCAGTGAGCCATCTCCGCGGACCGGGACACCGGGCGGCCGCTCGCCGCGGCCGGTGGCTGGCGAGTGATCGTGCCTTGGAAATGGAGCGGCAGAGGCACCGCGACGAGCGCCATGCGGACCGCCGCGGGATCTGACACCTCGATCCGGTAGCGGGTACAGAGCAGATGGCACAACACGATCAGCTGCGCGGTGCCGAGGCTGGCGCCGATGCACGTCCTGGGAGACCAGCCGAACGGCACATAGCTGCTCGCCGGACAACCGCCGCGATCCGAGCCGGGGAGCCAGCGATCCGGGTCGAAGGTATCCGGGTCCGGCCAGTGACGCGGGTCGTGATGAATGAGGTGGGCGCTCAGGAAGTAGCGCTGGCCGGCCTCCAGGTGGGCGGCGTCGAGATCGATGGCGGTGCGCGCCGCCCGGCTGAGCAGCAGCGGCGGGCTCCACATGCGCAGCGTCTCCTTGACGAAGCGGTGTGTCACCGGTGCCAGGCGGGTCGGAGCATTGTAAAGCTCGGCTGGTGCGACAGGTCCCAGCTCCGCGGCCAGCCGGGCGGCCCAGTCGGGCCGGCGGCTCAACTCGTAGATCAAGCACGCGGCCGAGGCCCCCGGCGGGCCGGCGATGGCGGTCAGCACGGCAGTGACCGCGTCCACCGCGCGGTCCATTCCCAAGACGGGCAGCAGGTCGACGATCGGGTCGGCCAGGTCGAGCTGGCGCGGCCTGCGGCCCGCCCGGCGGCCGCGCAGCTCGCGGCGCACCACCAGGCCGCCGGCGACCTGGATGAAGATCGCCCG
>DATKFK010000818.1:0-7308 GCA_035544375.1 Thermoanaerobaculia bacterium | reverse complement strand
CAAGCTGCTGGTGAGGATCGAGGCGACACCCCTGGCGAATCGCCTCGCGGAGCTCTCGAAGGATCTGAAGTGGAAGCCGATGCAGGCGCTCACCTGGCCGATCCCGCCGTTCGAGACCCTGATCCTCTCGCTGGTGCGCCTCAAGGAGCTGCGGCGCGCCGGCGCCGTGACGCTGACCGACACGGAATTTGCGGAGCTCGACCGGTTCCTGGGGCTGGCCTTCGAGGCGGAGGCCCGCGAAAGGCCCCGCGCCGAGATCCTCAATCGCGATCGCCTCGAGCATCTCCTCGCCGCCGTCCGCGGGCAGCTGGCGGAGCGCCGCGAGCAGCCCGGCGTGGAAGACTTCATCGCCATCCGGGTGGCCGCCTACCTGCGTTACGTCTTCGCCCAGCTGCGCAGCTCGCTGATGTCGGCGCTGGGGCCGGCTCTTCTGGTGCTGCTCGCCGTCGCCGCCTATACCTTCGAGCCCAAGGGGACCGTCTCGCTCGGCTTGCTGGGGCTGGTGCTCGGCGAGATCGTCGCCGCCGTCTCGATCTTCGTGGCGATGAACCGCGACACGGTCCTCAGCCTGATCGCCGGCAATCCGCCGGGCCAGGTCACCTTCGATTGGCACTTCGTGTCCAGCCTGATCACCTTCGGCGTCCTGCCGCTGCTGGCGCTGATCGGCACCCAGGTGCCCGCCGCCGGTCAGCTCCTGAACGGCTGGCTCAAGCCGCTGCTGCACCTGGCGGGGATCGGTTAGCGGCACGCCGGAAAAGACCGTTGGCCGCGGCGCGTGATCCCTTGCGGCCGCCGATGTCGTTGTTTGCGGGCAGCGGGCAGCGCCAGATGACGACGATCGACTCCGAACCCCTCCTCTCGCCGGCGGAGCGCGCGACCCTCGCCGCGGTCTGCGAGACGCTGCTGCCCGAGCTGGCGGCCGAGGCGGGGGACGATCCGCGGTTGTTCGGGCTGCATGCCGCGAACCTCGACGTGGCGGGCGAGATCGAGCGGGCGGTGGGCGGGCTGGGCGCGGCGCAGCGGCAGGATTTCCGGCGGCTGCTGCGCCTGCTGGCGCAGCCGGCCTTCATGCTGCCGCTCGCCGGGCGGGCCCGTTCTTTTGCCGCGCTGCCGGCGGGCCGCCGGGAGCGAGCCCTCCTGGCCATGGCCGTCAGCCGCCTCGAGCCGCTGCGCACCGGCTTCCAGGTGCTCAAGCGGCTCGCCGCCCTGCTCTTCTACAGCCTCTGCCCGGACGGCGCCGACAACCCGGCCTGGCGGGCGATCGGCTACGTCCGCTCGGCCAAGCCGCCGCCGGAGCAGCCGCTGCTGCGCCTGACGCCGGTCGCGGCGCCCGCGACGCTCGACGCCGACGTCTGCGTCGTCGGGTCGGGCGCCGGCGGCTGCGTGGCGGCGGCCGAGCTGGCGGCGGCCGGCCGGCGCGTGGTCGTGCTCGAGGCCGGCGGCGGCCGGCAGGCTCCCGACTTCGACCAGCTCGAGCTCGACGCCATGCGCTCGCTCTTCCTCGGCCGCGGCCTGGCGGCGACCCGCGACCTGGGAATCGCCATCCTGGCGGGAGCGACCCTGGGCGGCGGCACCACCGTCAACTGGCAGACCTCGCTCGCGCTCCCCGGCGCGGTGCGGGACGAGTGGGCCGAACGCTCCGGGTGCGCCTGCTTCGCCGAGGAGAGCTTCAGCCGCTCGCTGGACGCGGTGGTCGAGCGGCTCGGCGCCGGGTCGCCGCACGGCGCGGTCAACGCCAACAACGCCGTGCTGCGCGACGGCTGCCGGGAGCTGGGCTGGCGCTGGCGGCAGGTGGCGCGCAACGCGCGCGGCTGTGACGAGCGCCAGTGCGGTTACTGCATCTTCGGCTGCCGCCATGGCGGCAAGCAGAGCGCGGCGACCACCTTCCTGCTCGACGCCCAGGCAAGGGGCGACACCCGCATCCTCGCCGGCTGCCGTGCGCTGCGGGTGCTGTGGGGCGGGGGCCGGGTGCGGGGCGTCGAGGCCGTCGCCGCGACCGCGGCCGGCGGCCCGGTGGCGATCGAGGTCCGCGCCCCGACGGTGGTGGTGGCGGCGGGCAGCCTGGGCTCGCCGGCGCTGCTGCTGCGCTCGGGCCTGGAGCTGCCGGCCATCGGCCGGTATCTGCACCTGCACCCGGCGAGCGGCGTGGCGGGCACCTTCGCCCAGGCGATCGAGCCCTGGAACGGGCCGCCGCAGAGCATCCTGTGCGACGAGTTCGCGGGCGCCCCCGGCGGCGGCGGCTACGGCTTCCGCCTGGAGACCGCGCCCGCCCACCCCGGCTTGCTGGCCATGTCGACACCCTGGTGCGGCGCCCGCGACCACCGCCGGGAGATGCAGGCGAGCGCGCGCAAATGCACCCTGATCGTGCTGGTGCGCGACCGCGCCACCGGCCGGGTGGGAGTGGACCGCGCCGGCGAGCCGGTGGTCGATTACCGGCCGGGACGGCAGGAGCGTGCAGCGCTGCGCCAGGGCATCGCGGCGGCTTCGCGCGTCCTGCTGGCCGCCGGCGCCCGCCAGCTGCTGGCCATCAACCACCGGCGGCTGGGCCTGCACGCCGTCGACGACCCGGCGGCGCGCGAGCGCTACTTCGACGCCGTCGCGCGCTGCCGCTGCGAGCGCAACTGGTCCACGTTGTGGAGCGCCCACCAGATGGGCACCTGCCGCATGGGCACCGATCCGCGCACCGCGGTGTGCGACGCCGGCGGCGAGGTGTTCGGCGTCCGCGGCCTGTTCGTCGCCGACGCCAGCGCCTTTCCCGCTTCCTCGGGCGTCAACCCGATGGTCACGGTCATGGCCCTTGCCCATTTCATATCGCAGCAGATCAAGGAGCGCACAGCCGGAGGCGGGGACGCCCCCGCCCCTTCGCTCCGGCCAACGGTTGCTTTCTAGTTGGTCTCTAGGTGCGCTAGGCGGGTTGGGCCGCCCGCAGCTGGTCGATGCGGGGCAGGCGGCTCTGCGGGCTGTCGAGGCTGAAGGACCGCATGTCGCCAAGCTCGTCGCGGATGAAGCGCTCGGTCGCGCGGACCTGCTCGCGCAGCGCCGCGTCGGGCCGGAGGAAGCAGGTCCAGGCGATCTCTCCCGCCTCGGGATCGTATTCCCACAGCCCGATCAGGCGGCCGCGATCGAGAATGGCGTGGTTCGGCAGATCGGTGAGGCCCGCGACCTCCACCTGCCCCTTGTCGCCGGCCGCCATCTGCGACCAGTCCTCCGCCGCCAGCAGGCTTTGCAGGCCGCGCCGCTGCAGCAGGATGCCGTCGAGGCTGCTGACCAGGGCGTAGCGCGGAGCTTTCGGCGCCGCGAATGCGTCCAGCTCCCGCCGCTGGTCGGGCAGCAGGAGACGCTCGTCGCCGGCGGCGAGCGGCACCAGCTGCAACGGCTCGGCCGCGGCCTTGGCCGCCTTGACGCCGAGCGCCGCGAAGACCTGGAAATCGGCAAGGCTCGCCGGTCCGGCCCAGAAGAAGAAGAGCCGCGCCAGCTCGGCGTTGCATTCCTCCGGCGTGAGGCGGAAGCCGGCGAGCGGGTTGGGCCGCCACAGGGTGTAGCGGTAGCGCTGCTGGTCGAGCCGGCCATTGATCGGGATGCGCCGGATCTCGCCCGCCGATTGCAGCCGGCCCAGGGCCAGCGGCAAGGTCGTGGTGAGGCCCTTCTTCTTGCCTTCCTCGCCCAGGCCGCGGGCGGCGCCGCCGGTCGCGGTGCGCAGCTCGTCGGGGGAGAGCGATGCCTGGCGCAGGGCGGCCAGGACCGCCTCGCAGAGGGCGTCCACCTCGGCGTCGGTGACGCCGAGCTTGCGCGCCACCCGCATGTCCGCCTCGGGGCCAAAGCTCTGGCTCAGCTTCAGGGCCAGCGCGAACGCGGACGCGGGCACCACGTAGGTGCAGCCGCGGGCGCTGGGCAGCTCGTGGATCTCGAGCGCCGCCACGGCGCCGTCGATCGCTTCCCGGCCGGCGCCGTTGCGGGCGCGAAATCCGAGGTAGGGGCCGGCGCCGCCGATCGAGCGCGCCCAGCCCGTGCGTTCGAGCACCTTGGCCGGCGGCTCGCCGGCAAGCCCGCCGTCGAGCCCCTGGCGATGGAACCACCACGCGCGCAGCTTGCCTTCATCCACCGGTCACCTCCTGGAGCATCGGGGCGGCCGCATCAGCCTACCAGAGGCAGGTGTCGAGGCCGTCACGAGCTCCGCCGCGGCCAGGCGGAATAGCCATGGGCGGCCCGCGGTTGCGAATCGCGGCGCGCCCAGGGCGCCACCTCAATCGCCGCCTTGCCAGATGAGAGCGATGCTACGTAGGGTTTCCCTGCTCGCCGCCGCCGTCGCCGCCGGGGCGCTGTGGCTGCCGCCGTGCGTGCCACGCCCGGCGCAGGCCGAGGAAGGGCCGGCGGAGGAGCTGCGGGCCTGCATCCGGCAGTTCGACGCGCGCGCCTTCGCGTCGGCGGAGGCATGCCTGTCGGCTCGCGCCGGCAAGCAGCCGGCGGACCCGCTGGCGTTCTTCTACCTGGGAAGGACCGGTTTCGAGCGGCGCCAGCCCGCGCCGGCCATCGACTGGCTGAAGCGGGCGGTGGCGCGCGAGCCGGGGCGCTCGGATTTCCATGACTGGCTGGGGCGGGCGTACGGCATCGCCGCGCAGCGGGCGTCGCTGGTGCGCCAGTTCGGCCTGGCGGTCAAGGCGCGCCAGGAGTTCGCGCGCGCCGTCGAGCTCGACCCCGCCAATCCCGACGCGCTCGAGGACCTGATCGAGTTCCAGATCCAGGCGCCGGCATTCCTGGGCGGCAGCTTCGAGCAGGCCAGCCGGCACGCCGCCGAGCTCGAGCGCCAAGACGCGCTGCGCGGCCGCCTGGCGCGCGCCGAGATCCTGCTGCGCCAGCCGCCGGCAGCGCCCCGCCCGGCGGCGGCGGTCGCCCCGGCAGAGCGGGCCGCCCCGGCTGGCGCCGCCGGGGCGGGAGGGTCCGTTGGGTTGCAGGCCGCCGAGCGCGTGCTGCGCGCCGCGGCCGCCGACTTTCCCGGCGACCTCCGCCCGCGGCTGGCGCTGGCGGACGCCTACGAGCGGGCGGGCCGTTTCGAGCCGGCCGCGGACGAGCTCGACGCGGCGCTGCGGCTCGATCCCGACAGCGCGGAGGCGCACGGTGCGCTCGCCAGGGTCGCCGCCCTGTCGGGGCGCGGCCTGGGCCGGGCCGTCGAGCTGCTCACGCGCGATCTGCAGCGGCTGCCGCCGGAAGACGACGCGGCGCTCGCGGATTGCCACTATGCGCTGGGCTCGCTGTTCGAGCGCCAGGGGGACCGCGGCCGGGCGCGGCAGCACTACCAGGAGGCGCTGCGCCGAGATCCCGGCCTGACCGCGGCGCGCGCCGCCTTGCGCCGTCTCTCCTGAGGACTGGCAGCTAGTGGCAGGGCAGCGCCGAGGTGTCCTGCACCGGCGGCGCCGGCGTGCCGTCGGCGTTCATGTAGGTGCGCGCGTGGCCGGTCTGGGTGTCCGTGACCGTCACCGAGAAGCCGACGTTGGTGCCGGCCGCGTAGAAGACCCAGAACCGCTGGTTGAGCGAGCAGCCGTCGATGACCTTGACGAGCATCTCGGGGTTGTCCTGGCTGAAGCGCCGCGCCAGCGGCTACAGCCGCGCCAGCGGGTACACTAACCGGGTGATGGCGACCGATGCCGGCAGCGAGGCGGAGCTCGAGCGGGCGCGGCTCGAGCTGCGGCGCCTGGGGTACCTCGACCATGGGCTCGAGCGTTTCCTGTTGCAGGACGCGCTGCGGCCGCGGCAGCCGCTGCGGACGATGGCGCTGCTGGCGGCGAAGGTCGGCCTGCTGACCGGCGGCGTGCTGGCGGCGGCGCTGGCGGTGGCGCTGGCGGCGGCCAACGGCAGCATCGCATCCTCGCCGCTCGACCTGCCGGTGCTCTTCCTGCACCTCTTCCCGCCGGCGGCGGCAGCGGCGGCGGCGGCGTTCCTGGCGCTCGCCTCGGCGGTGCTCCTGGTGCTGCGGTTCTATCCGGTCCGCCGCATCGAGGCGTTGGCGCTGGCGACGGCGCTGGTGGCGGGGCTGACGGGCCTGGCGCTGGCGCTGTGGGAGGCGCGCGAAACCCTGGCGGCAAGCGGCACGGTGCCGCGCCTGGCGCTGGGCCTGGTCGCCGCCGCCGCGGCCTACGCGCTGGTGCGCCTGGTCTACCAGGGGCTGCTGGCGCTGGCGATTCGCTTCACCGAGCGCGCGCCCGCCGCCGGCTTGCTGGCCTGGCGCTGGCGCCGCTGGGTGAGCGGCGCGGTGCTGGCGGGTGTGCTGCTGCTGGCCGTGCCGGTGGTCCTGGCGGCGCGCGGCGCCGAGCCGCCGCCCCCGCCGCTGCTGCCGATGGCGCCGGGGGAGCGGACGCTGGTCGTCGGCCTCGACGGCGTGCTGCCCGAGGAGGCCGAGTACCTGCTGCGTCACGGCGACCTGCCGGCCATGGCGAAGCTCCTGCGCGGCGGCGGCCGGCTGCTGCGCTATCGCCGCCCGGACGAGCCGCCGGCGGCCTTCTGGACCAGCGTCGCGACCGGATTGGCATCTCCCGAGCACGGCGTTGCCGCGCTCGACAGCTTCCTGCCGCTGGGGGTGCGGACGCCGCTTGCCCGCAGCGGTCTGCTGCGCGCCTACTGGAGCGGGGTGGCGGTGCCGTTGCGGCTCGCCGAGTACCGGCCGGTGCTGGCCAACCGGCGCAGCGCCTTCACGTTCTGGGAGCTGGCCTCGCGCGGCGGCGTTCCGGTCCTGGCGGTCAACTGGTGGGCCACCTTCCCGGCGCCGCCGCTGCCGGGCCTGGTGCTGGCGCACGACGCCTACCAGCTGCTGCGGGAGGCCGCGGCGGGCGCTGTCTCCGCAGCCGGGGAGGCGCCGGAGCTGCTGCGCCTGGCGCGGGAGGCGGCACAGGCGCCGCCGCGGCCGCCGGCCGGCGAGGCCGCCGCTGGGCCGGCAACCGGCGACGGTGCCAACGACCGGATGGCCGGCGACGGAGGGGGGGCCCTCCGCTTGCTGGCGGCCGCCCTGCCGCCCGCCGAGGCGGCGACGGTGGCCGAGCGGTCGGTGCGGCCCGACGAGTTCTATCGGCAGGTCTTCGCCGACCGGCTCCTGCGCATGGAGTCGCCGCCGCGTGCGGCCGCCCTCTACCTGCCGGGCCTCGACATCGCGGCCGCCGGCTGGCACGGCGGCGGCGTGGCGTTCGCCGACCTGGTGCGGACCGAGCTGGCGGCCGCCGACCGCCTGCTGGCGCGGGCGCTGGCGCAGCCGGGCCTGGGGGCCGTGGCGGTGGTGCTCGATCCGGGCCGGCGGCGTGGCGGCGGCGGCCGCGTGCTGCT
>DATKFK010000817.1:0-2081 GCA_035544375.1 Thermoanaerobaculia bacterium | reverse complement strand
GGACTCATTGAACGGCAGGCGTAGACCCTGTTGGGCCTTGCGCCGGGCGTAGAGATCCAACAGTTCCGCGGCGACGTCGCGAATCTGCTCAGCTGCGCGTTTGCGCGCCTTGGCCCACTGATCCGTCCCCAGCTTGTGCAGTGGCGCGGTCTCGGGCGCCGAGCCGGTGTAGCGACTCACCAGGTGCAGCGAATGCACCGGCACATATACCCGGTCGCCGTCCAGGTACTCGAGGACCAGGAACTCGCCGGGCTGTCCGGCGATCTCCATCATCTGCATGCCAACATAACGGCCGACGCCGTATTCCTCGTGCACGACCGGTGCGCCGGGGTTGAGGTCCTGCAGATCGCGGAGGATGGCTTCCGGGTCGGCCGCCGCGCGTTTGCGACGCCGCTCCTGGCGGGCTCGGGCGCCAAACAACTGCGCTTCCGAGACGACGGCGATGTGGGGGTCGGTGAGGGTCAGTCCCTGGAGGTCCGGCGCGACGGTCAGCGCTAGGGCAGCCTTGCCGTTGGCGAAGCCATCCCAACTCTGCACGGCGGCGACCGTGTGTCCGTGCGCCCGCAACATCTCCTGGAGGACTTCCCGGCGTCCGGGCGAGTCCGCGGCAATCAACACCCGCCCGCCAAACTCGCCGAGGAAGGCATCGAACGGGGCGAACGGTTTTTCCGCCCGGACGTCGATCCGCAGCTCGCGCGGCGCGGTCGTGGGGAAGTTGCGCACGTTTTCCTGCTCGCCCAACAACTCGGTGTCGGTCTTGAAGGCTTCGAGCGTGATGGAGGAAAACCGCGCCAGTCGCTCGTCGAGCTCCGCCGGCTCCAGGAACAACTCGCCGGGGCGGAGGATGGGCCGCTCGATGTCATGACGGCGATCCTCGTAGCGGGCGCCGATATCCTCCCAGGCTTTGACGAGCGCGCCCGGAAGGGCGGCATCATGGACAATGACCGCATTCGGTGGCAGGTAATCGAACAGCGTTGCCGTGCCCTCGAAGAACAGCGGCAGATAGAACTCCACCCCGGCCGGGGCGATGCCCTCACTGACTCCCCGGTAGATGGCCGTCTTGGTCGGATCTCCCTCGAAGCGAGTCCGGAAGCGGCGGCGGAATTCCTTCACCGCCTCGGGGTCCAGCGGCACCTCGCGAGCCGGCAGCAGGCGGATGTTCTCCAGCGAATCCAACGAGCGCTGACTCTCAGGGTCGAAGGTGCGGATGGCCTCGATCTCATCATCGAAAAGATCGATTCGCAGTGGGGCGGTCGTGCCCATGGGGAAGACGTCGATCAATGAGCCCCTGACAGCAAACTCGCCGGGGCTGGCCACCTGGCTGACGTTCGCGTAGCCGGCCTCGGTCAATCTCTGTCGGAAGGGCTCCAGCGCCAGGGCGTCGCCCTTGGTCAGCTCAAACGCGCGTCCTTGCACATAAGTACGTGGCAGGAGGCGTTGCATGAGCGTGTCGGCTGTGACGATGAGGCAGCCGTGTTGGGCTCTCGGGAGCTCAAAGAGCGTTCGCAGTCGCTCGGACGTGATGTCCGGGTGCGGGGAGAAGAGGTCGTACGGTAAAACTTCCCAGTCGGGGAGGGTCAGGAGCGGCAGGGATTCGCTGGCGAAGAATTTCAGCTCGGCGGTCAGGCGCTCAAGCTCGCGGGCCGCGTCCACGACCACCACGTAGAGGCGATGGTCGCCTCGGGTTGCTTCCGCGAGTGCCAGGGCGGCGGCGCTGCCGTAGAGCTGGTGCCACCTTAGGCTGCGCTTCGCGGAGGAGGGGACGGGGGGGTTTAGGAGTGCGGGCATGGGGAGATCGGAAAAAGCGGGCAAGCTTACCAGCGAGCGGGCCTATATGTGGGCGCGGCCCCGATCAAAAAAGGATCTTTTCGAAAGGCCGCCCGAAACCGGTCAGTTGCTGGTGGGGGCGGGCTCGCTGACCTGGACGCGCGTCTCGGTGGGGACGCAGTAGATGTCGATGGGAGCGGAGCGGCCGCGGAGTTGCATGGCAGGGAGGTGGGTGCAACCCACGTCGAAGCCGTCTTTGTCGAGAGACTTTTTCAGCGCTAGTGAGAAGAGCATCTCGCCGGCGCGGGCACGCT
>DATKFK010000816.1:0-7702 GCA_035544375.1 Thermoanaerobaculia bacterium | reverse complement strand
AGGCTGGAAGCCGTGGAAGGCTTCAGGTTCGGCGGTGTGGCCGGCGTGGCCCTGCCGGGTCAAGGCTTCGCGGGCGAGGTCGGAGAGCACCTCCCCTGAACTGCGCCTCTGCCGGCGGGCTCTCTCCTTCACCGCCAGGAGGACGTCATCCGCTATTTCGAGTGTGGTGCGCGGATGCGTGCATCATCCGCCATACCACTCTCAGTGGACGCCTGCGCCCCGACTCAGGCGACCGCGACGGGGGCGCGACGGCTTCGCCGTCGCCAGCGAAGCCATGCATCCATTGCGAGGGGACAGAGATCGTGATGTATCGTGGTACTGGCGGAGTGGGCCACCAAGTGCTTGCCATGGTGTATGCCCATGGCAGCCCATGGCGTAGACCCACCCAGTCGTGATCGTCGATACAAAGCTCTTCACGGCGAAGGCCATCGAGCTTCTGTCGGACGAGGAGTACCGAGCGCTCCAACGATACCTCGCGGGCCGGTCGCCGCCACTCTCCTCGCAGTGACGGCACTTACTCACCGCTTCGCCGATGCTTCCGCACTGCCAGTACATCGGCGCCATAGTTTCTGCGCCAGTTGTGAAAGCCGCAACCGGCACCGGTCTCGAGCGTCCAGATCCAATTGTCGTTCTTCTGGTCTGAGCTCCAATATCTGCCAAACGCATTGGTCCTTGGCAGCGTCTCTGGTTGAAGAAGCCGATCGATGCAGAAACCTCCTTCCCTGTGATCTAATCGCGTATTGTAAAGGATGGATCGATCTTCGGGCTTGAGGATCGACGCCAACTCCTCCGTCGTCGGCAGATGCCACTTTTCTTGGCCCAGAGATGGGTCACGGTTCAGCCGCTGCACGAGCAGAGATGCCTGCTCCCAGGTGCGCTCGTCCTCGGCATCCGCGACATACCAGTCGAGGCCTGTGGTGCGATCCTCGATGATGCGCGGTGCCGAAGTGCTCAAGGGGACGTATTCACCTGCCACCTCCGCGGTAGCGATCCACTGCGGCCATTGCGAGGATCCGATTACACCTTGGAACCCGGCGGAGCGCAAGCCCGTGATGAGCTCCGCAGCCGCGAGGGTTCGCGGCATGTCGCGCAATGGGAGGAGGGGCAGATAGCGTTGGTACTTGCCCGAGGCTGACGTGACAACAAGTTCGTAATCCGCCCAACTGTCATTTGGCGTCGATGAGGTAGCGAGGTCGCGTATGCCGGACGCATCGCCTTGTGACGCCGGGGACTGCGACGGGTCCGGGTTTGCACGCTGGGGCTGCGCTTCCTCGCGCGTCGGTGCGGGGTCCGCTGAAGTCGCGGCCGAAGGTGTCGGGCCTCGTACTAGTGATAAGAGATCTCGAAAAGGCCAGTGGTCGTAAAGAAATGTTGCGACGACTCCTGCGAGCACGGAGGAGAGGAAAATCCCCAGCCAGTGGGCCTTGAAGAAATTGGACCCTCTATTGCCATCCATGGAGTGACTCTCGCTATGACGCAAGCGCTACCGGGAATTGGGGCGGCCAGGGCCGCGAACACAGCGCACATATAGCGAGTACCAAGGAGCAAAATCATAGTCGCTCTCGCCGGAATTAAACTGCACATACCAGTGCAGGTTGAGTGTGGACGTAGTTGCCGACCAGTAGCGGTTGGGCTTAAGGTATGAGAATCGTGACTTCAAGAGATAGGCGGAGCGAAGCTCCGTGATTGTCGGGAGCCGCCAGTCGGTGAACCCTCCGAGGTCGAGCGATCTGCAATAACGAACAGCTCCTTCCCAGTCTTGCAGCTTGCCATTGGGCGGGGTGCCCCAATATTCGTAAAACGGCTTGATATGGGTGTCGGTGTAGTCATCGTCTTGCCAGGTCAGTCGCGTGGAAGGGTCAAATACGAGATCGCGCTCACGGCTACTTGGTCGTGGCGTAGTGTCTGGAGATGTGCCTGGCTCTTCGTTCGCTTTCCATGGAGCGCTCTTTAACGTTGCGGGCATAAGAGATAGATGATTATAAATAAGTGTGGCCGCCAGGCCCGCTAGCACCGAGGAGATGAATATCCCCAACCAGTGGTCACGAAAAAAAGTGTGGCGCTGCTAGCTTGTCGGGCATGATCTCGCCCTTCCTACGTAGGTTCGAACTCGCTGCAAGAGGTCGATCAACGTCGTCGGCGTCGGGTGCAGCAGAAGTCCCGCGTGCTCGCCAAGCGGGTGTGAGCCATGTCAGCAAGGGAGACGCTGAGCAGGGCGGATCGACCATTCATCGTAGAATACCTGGGCACCTGCATCGCGAAGATCCCTTGCAGGTTTTGCAACGAGGCGCTTTTTGTCCGAGGACGTGTGCGAGACAAATACGCTAGGAGAGCTGCCATGACAAACCCTTGCTGGTGGGATGCCTGGTCGCCTATGACCCTTGCTGTGACCCACTCGCGTCGTCGTGCGACTCAGAGCGGCAGGACACAGATCCGGTTCACCCATTCTTCAGGGTCGCTCGCCGCCCAGATCATGATGAGCTGTTCAACCGCATCTGGTACCGGAAGGCGTTGGGGGATCAGCAGGACGCCCGGGCTCTGGCTTGACTGCACGAACTCGCCGAAGTGCCGGGGCATCGTTTTCAGGTCGTGGCTCACGAGCACCCTGCCGGCCTCGGCAGAGGCCGCCAAGACCTCCTTGTCCGGGAGGGCCACCAACCCCGCCTCGGCGGCGCTCCGGAAATCCACCGCCGGCTCCTGGCGAGCCACGGCCAAGAGGATCACCCGCTTGAGGTCAGCGTCCGCTTGGTAGCGGACGGTCACGACTTGCGCTGTCGCGCGCTGGCGAGCTTCTGGTAGAACGCCGGATCTGCCCGGCGGGTTTTTTCGCGGACGCGCTCCGCCTCCAGCTCACCCTCGCGCAGATAGGCGTCGATCTCGGCGCGGTGCGCCAGGTAGTAGGTGATCGCGCCATAGACCTGTTCGAGGCTCAGCACAGGGAACCACTGGACGATGGTCTCCGGGGTCTGGCCTTCTAGGAACGCATACACGATGGAATCGAGGGAGACCCGCGTGCCGCCAACGCGGTAAGCGCCCTCCTGCTGCGACACATAATCTTCGCTCTTCATCGTCCCGGAAGATCTTACACGATTCGCGCCACGAACCGCCGAGCGGGGGCCTCCCCGAGAGTCCACCGGCCGCCTCCACCTCGCCCGATCAGCGTACCACCCGGGGGCACCGATGAGCCAAGGATGTTGGCGAGAGCCGTTGCTCTTTCGACAGCCAAGATCAGGGCAAGGCCGTCCTCAAAATGAGACGGCAAAAGGGCAACGCAACCCTGGGGTTGGGTGCATCATTTCTCACTGGCCCTTCGTGGCCAGATTCCCGCCCGGCTACGCCGCTGAACCCCTGACCGTAGGCCTCCAATCGTGCTGTCGCTGATGTGCTTACCCATGGGAGATCGCCGGCCTGACGGCCGTCACCAAGATCGCTCTTATCGGCGCCAGGAACAAGAGAAGGGGGCAGCCGCGCCAGACCGGGCAACTGGCTGGGCCGGGGCCGCGCCAGAGGCTGTAACGCTTGGGGGGTGGCAAGCGCCAGATCCGTTCGAGGTGCCGCGATTCGAGGCGCCCGGTTCAGGGAGCAAACGTCATGATGGCGGCCTACGGCGTGCCGTCGACGGACGTGCAGGGGCTTCAGAGCCACGGACGCGCGGCCGTCGTGATCGGCGCGGGACCGGCCGGCCTGATGGCCGGACTGACGATCCGGCACGAAGGCTACGCCCGAGTCATCGTCCTCGAGAAACGCTCTCACTTTACGCGGATGAACGTCGTGAACCTTCATCCCGAGTCGCTCTGCGTCTTCAAGCGCCTGGGCTTGCTCGATCGGTTCCTCGAGACGGCATCGCGGCTGGTGGATCACCAGACCCACGTCTTCATCGACGGCGATGAGCTGTTCAATTTCAGCGATCACGGATTCGAGGCTGTGGTGGATCCGAACGCCCGCTTCGACGCGGATGACGTGCTCGCCGGTTTCAGGAATGAAACTGTGTACAGCATCAATCTGGCCGATCTGCAACGCCTGCTGGCTCAAGCCGCTCTCGAACGTGGCATTCAGATCCTCTCTCCCGTCGAAGGCAGGCTCCAGCCGCGAGGCGATGGCAGCTACGCCGTAGCTGTGTACCAGAACGAGATCGGCGACCCGGTGGCGATCCTTCACCCGGGGCTGGTGGTCCTGGCCGAGGGCGCCAAGGGCATGATGGTGCGCGAGCTCGCAGGCGAATGTGATACCGGTGCAACCCTGTGGCCCAACGAGAATTGGGTCATAGGGAACGTTCGCTGCCACCCGCGCGAGGGCTTGTCGCAGCTGCTGTTCGAATTCGATCGACGGTGCAAGAAGCTGACGATCAGCAATTGCATCTACCTTCCGAAGAGAGGCGAAGTGAATATCGCGGTGACGGTCGACGATCCGCGCATGGACCCGGCCAGCATCCGCGAGCTGGTCGCGACGCAGGCAGCGAAGACCCTGGCGACCACCGGTGTGCCGTGCGGTAGGTGTGAGCCGGTCTGGCACTCGCAGCGCGCCGTGCGCATCGTTGGCCGCTCAGCGCGGCATTGCCGCATCGGCCGTAACGTCGTGCTGGTAGGCGACAGCGTGGGCTCCAACTCGCCGGTGGCGGCGCTGGGTTGCACGCTCAGCACGTCGGCGTACTCGTATGCGCTGAGGCATCTGGTCCATGACCTGGAGGGCTGCGCCGAGGCGGCCTTGGCCCGCTACGAGGAGCGCGCGAGGGCCTGCGTCGCACGCTGGCACCACAAGGTCGATGAGATCCGGGCCGCGGTCGAGGCTGACTTGCGCGCCAAGAGCCGCCACCTCCTCGGGCAGGAAAGGCGGCGTCAGCCGTTGCCGGAGCCCCTATGACCCACGAGATCCCACATTCCATCATCCGCGGGGGCTGGCAGCTCGCTCCCGGCCACCAGCTTGGAGACACCGCAGCCGATGGGCTGAAGCCGATCCTTCACGCCATCGAGTCGGGTTTCCGGGTGTTCGACTGCGCCGACATTTATCCCGGTGTCGAGGCATGGCTCGGGGAGGCGCGCGCACGCGCCGCCGAGAGCGGCATCGCGATCCGCGTGCACACCAAGTGCGTGCCCGACCGCGACGCACTGCGCGATCTGAAGTTCACGGACGTCGAGGCCATCGTTGATCGGTCCCTGCGCCGGCTTCGTTGCGGCACGCTCGACCTGGTGCAGTTCCATTGGTGGGACCACGCGGTGCCGCGCCACATCGAGGTGCTTCAGTGGCTGGATTGCCTGCGCCAGGGCGGCAAGCTTCGCGCTATCGGCCTGACGAACTTCGATCACGCCCGGCTGCAGCAGATCCTTGATTCGGGCATCGAGGTCCACTCGATCCAGGTCCAGCATTCCCTGGTCGACAGGCGGATCGAGCCTGACCTCCTGCCGCTATGCCGCGAGCGTGGCATCAAGGTGTACACCTATGGCGGCCTGCTCGGGGGCTTCCTGGGCGAAGCCTGGCTGGACCTCCCGAAACCGCCGGCCCTTGCGAATCGCTCGCTCGTCAAGTACCAGCTCATCATCGAGGACTGGGGCGGGTGGGATCGTTTCCAGGGCTTGGTGAGCCAGCTCAGGTCCATTGCGGATGCGCACGAGTGCCGCGTCGCTCAGGTGGCGATCGCTGCCCTGCTCGCGCCTGGCCACAGCGATGCGGTCATCGTCGGCATCAGCCCGCGCCGCTTTCGCGAGCAGAACGCAGAGCTGGCCAAGCCGATCGCGCTGAGCCCGGATGAGCTGGCCAAGCTCTGGTCGTGGGAGTGTCCACTGACCGGTGGCGTGTACGAGTTGGAACGCAGCAGCCAGAAGCATGCCTCGATCATGAAGTACAACCTCAACCGCGAGGCCGATGGCCCACGAGCATGACGGTAAGATCATTGGACCCCCGGCGGCGCGGCCGTAGCTGTTGGGCGGTCTTATTGAGCTCAGCCGAGTAGTTTCAGACCATGTGACGCGGCGAAGTGGCGGAAGTCGCCGTCCCGGCTGACCAGGGCTACATCGTGGTCCAGGCAGCTCTGAGCGATGAGGGTGTCGGCAAGCCTGGCCTTCAGCTTCCGAGACAGGATCTCGGACCGCAGGGCACCGGCCCTCTTCCAGTAACCCTCCGTGATCTCGAGGAGAGGGAGGTCCTCGAGCAGCGCGGCGACTTGCCGCGGGAGCTGCGGATCGCTCAGCAGCTCCGTGAGGACGACCGGCGCCAGACAGGCCTGGCTATCCCTCAGCGCTCTGCCCACCAGGTCGGCATCCTTGCCGGGGGCGCCCTGGAAGAAGGCGATCCAGGCGCTGGTGTCGATCGCGATCACCGATCCTCCCTCAGCTGCCCGAGGTCAATGGACAGCGGCACCTTGCCCCTGAGCCGAAGAAGCTCCTCGTAGGCCCGGCCAGCAGCCACCAGCTCCAGTCCACGCCGAATGGTGGCGGTGATTCCAGCCCCGGTCGCCTCCTGTGCCTTCCGCAGAAGCTCCCGGGGCAATCCAACGGTGATCTTTCGGGTTGTTTCCATGGCGGCTCAGCGTACCATATCGAAGACCATAGATCGATATGGCGTCGGTGACGCTGGTGACGCTGGGGTTGAAGTCGATGCAGGTCCTGGGCGTATATATTCCGGTGGGTTCGTGGGGCTTCACCATGCTCCGGGGATGAACGAGAAGCGGCGCCCCGGACCCCGCGGCGGCGAACCCTGCCGCGGGTGCGCGTCGAGAGCCCCGCTTGGAAAGGAACACGCCATGAAAGCTGCAACAAAGGGCACGCAGAAGTCCGCCAAGAGCTCCGCGGCGACCGCAAAGAACCCCAAGGGATTCACGGACGAGGAACGAGCCGCGATAAGGGAGCACCTCCAAGAGCGCCGCGGCCGGCGCGCGGACGAGGGGGACGGGGAAAACGCCGTGCTCGCGAAGATCGCCGCGCTGCCGCAGCCGGATCGCGCCATGGGCGAGCGCCTCCATGCGATCATCAAGGCGAATGCGCCGGCCCTGTCGCCGAGAACCTGGTACGGGATGCCCGCGTATGCCAAGGACGGCAACGTCGTCTGCTTCTTCCAAAGCGCGCAGAAGTTCAAGACGAGGTACGCGACGTTCGGCTTCAGCGACAAGGCGAACCTCGACGAAGGCCACATGTGGCCGACCGCCTTCGCGCTCAAGGAGCTGACCGCCGCCGAAGAGGCGAAGATCGTCGCGCTTTTGAAGAAAGCGGTGAGCTGAGGACTGGGTCAGCGCCCCAGGAGGTGAAACCGCAGCAACGCCAGGACATCGCGGATGATCTGGCGAGAGCCTTCGCTGTCGCGCCCGCGCCAGGGTTCACGAACCTGAACGTCTTGGCCTCATCGGCCGCGCTCGTGGACCCGTCGAGGTCGAGCCTTCGCGCCTCGGACTCTGCGGTGGCGCGATCCCATGGAAGAGGACCCGGAGCGGCAGGGCGCTCGACGGAGGGAATGCTATGCTGCCGGCCCACCGGGCGGGAGCGCGAGCGGGATGCTGGAGCGAAAGGTTGGCGATGAAAGGCATCGGGGTTCAAGGTTCGCGCGCGTTCCTGCTCATCTGGCTGGGACAGCTGGTGTCGATCACCGGCTCGGCCCTGACCAGCTTCGCGCTGGGCGTCTGGGTTTACAGCCGCACCGGATCGGTGACGAAGTACTCGCTGCTGCTGCTCGCGACCGCCCTGCCTGGCATTCTGCTGTCGCCGTTCGTGGGGGC
>DATKFK010000815.1:0-10393 GCA_035544375.1 Thermoanaerobaculia bacterium | reverse complement strand
CGGTGCTGGCCGACGATGGCCAGGCTGCGCTCCACCAGCCAGTCGTCGTCGTAGAGCTGCGATGCCGACGTCAGCAGGTCCAGAAGCGCCGAGCGATAGTCCGCCGCCGCGCCGCGGGCCTCGGCCGCGGCCTGATGGGTGCGCAGCCGCCGCCGGCGCGGCAACGGGAGGTCCTGGCTCAGCTCGATCGCCTGGCCGAAGCGGAGGCCGCTGCCCGCGATGCTCCCCGGCGCGGCGCCGTAGGAGAGCATCGGATCGGGCAGCGACCGCTCCTGGACCGGCTTCGCGGCGGCCGCCTCCCAGGCCCGGCGAGCCGCCTCCAAGGTGGGGTTGCGGCGCGCCACTGCTGCGAGCAGCGCCCGCCGCTCGAGCTGCGCAGCGCCGCCGAACGGCTCATCCGGCGCCGTCACGGCGCCTTCGCCGGCGGCCGGCGCCACCGCTGGCCACGCCCAGCCAGGGACGGCCAGGAGGCCGAGCAGGGTCAACGACAAGAGAGGTTTCGCGAACATGAGTCCTCCAGCGCAAGAGTTTGTTGGACGGGCCACGAAGGCACCGTCCGGACACACTTCTCCTGGGGAAGGACTAAATGCGGAAGACGGCGAAAAGAGTGAACAAGCCCACGCCCTGAACGACCGCCGGCGCGGCGTTGGGCGGGGACGATCTCGAACCGGCTACGTCAGGGTCCGGGCCGGTGAGGGCCTGCGTGCCGCCGGGCAGGACTGCCGGCGCGAGCGCCGGGGCCAGGTGGGACCCATGGGAAACCGCGCCCCCCTTGTCCCGGCAGCAGTCGAGCCCCATTGCCCTGCACGCCGCGCGCTGCCCTGCGGCCATCGGGCAGCGCTCCGACTGGCAGACGGGAGCGCCGAGCAGGACGAACAGGCTGCTCAGGAGCAGCGCTGTCGCGGCCCAGCGGCAGGGGAGGGTGAAGCGCCTCATGATCAACATTATACGGGCAAGCTACGCAGGCACCCGAGGGATGGGTCGAGGAAGCGCAGGTTGGTTCCTGCTTCCCCGGCCCACCGCAGCCGCTGCTATACTAGCTCTACCGTTGTTCGCAAGAAACGCGGACAACGGCTAACTCGATGTACTACCGGTACTCCGAACGATGCTGACCCGTGAAGGGCGTACCCGTCTGTCCAACGTTCTGCGAGCGGCCGGCGAGCTGGTGAACGTCGACGACGCCACTGCGGCTCTTGGCGTCGACCGTGTTACTGCAGCCAAGCTGCTCTCCCGCTGGCACGAGCAGGGGTGGCTCAGGCGCGTTCGCCGCGGGCTCTACGTTGCCGTACCGCTCACCGCCAATCCACGCGACGAGGTCCTCGAGGATCCGTGGTCGCTCGTCCCCGAGCTGTTCGACCCGGGGTACGTGGGCGGCCTCAGTGCCGCACAGCATTGGGATCTCACCGAGCAGCTGTTCCGGACCGTCTTCGTCTATACGACGCGTCCGGTCCGCCGCAGGCGGCAGACCCTGCGGGAGACGCCCTTCGTCGTGCGGCACATCCAGCCCGCAAAGCTGTTCGGGACGAGCATCCTCTGGCGGGGACGAGCCAAGCTTCTGATCTCTGATGTCCATCGCACGGTGGTGGACATGCTTGATGATCCCAGCGCGGGCGGAGGAATTCGACATGTCGCCGACTGCGTGCGGGCCTACTTCGCGCACGACGCCGCCGAACCGGCAAGGCTCGTCGGCTATGCGGACCGCTTGGGCAATGGCGCTGTTTTCAAGCGACTAGGGTTCCTTGCCGAGCGCCTTGGCGGACCGCAGACGCTCGTCGCTGCATGTGCCGAGCGGCTGAAGACCGGCAACGTGAAGCTTGACCCGGCCCTGCCTGCGACACGGCTCGTCACTCGCTGGCGTCTCTGGGTTCCTCGGCACTGGCGGGCAGCGGCGCGCGATGATTGAGCGTCAAGAGATCGTCGACGTCGCCAACGACCTCTCGCTCAGTCCCGATATCGTTGAGAAAGACTACACGCTCGGCTGGCTGCTGGACGGCATCTTCACCCATGAACGGCTGGCGCCGTCCTGGGTCTTCAAGGGCGGTACATGTCTCAAGAAATGCTACTTTGAAACCTATCGCTTCTCGGAGGATCTCGATTTCACGGTAGCAGACGAAACCCAGCTCGCAGAGGAGTCGCTGCGAGCCAGCCTCGCTGAGGTCGCGGCCAAGCTTTACGACGACAACGGTCTCGAAATTCCAGTCGAGCGCTTGCGTTTCAAGGTCTATCGCAACCCGCGCGGCGGCCTCAGCTGCGAAGGACGCGTGTACTACAACGGTCCCTTGCGCCGGTCCCGATCCAGCGACCTGCCCAGGATCAGGCTCGATCTCACGCTCGATGAGATCGTGCTGCTCCCGCCCGTCCTGCGCGCTGTAGTGCATCCTTATAGCGACCGGCCAGGCCGCGGAATGGTGGCGCGCTGCTACGCATATGAGGAGGTGTTTGCAGAGAAGATCCGCGCTCTCGGTGACCGCACGCGACCGCGAGATCTTTACGACGTGGTGAACCTTTATCGCCACGGTGAGTTTCACCCTGCGGCCGCGAGCATACTGGACGTGCTGCGTCAGAAGTGCGCGTTCAAGGGAATTCCCGTGCCTACGCTTGCGAGCCTTGCCGACAAAACTGACGAGCTGCTGGTCGATTGGCGGGACATGCTGGGCCATCAGCTGCCGGCGTTGCCCCCTCTTGAGAGCTTCTTGGAGGTGCTGCCGGAGTTCTTCGCTTGGCTGGCAGGAGCGGCGGTTCCGACGAAGCCGCCGGCATTGCCGATGAATGCCGGCGAGGAGCTTCTCCGGCTCGAGGTTGGTGGCCTTCGGCGCCAAGGCATTGCAGGTTCCTCTCACCTGGAGGTTATCCGCTTCGCCGCGGCAAACCGCCTGTGCGTGGATCTCGACTATCGCGCAAGTGTCCGCCGTATCGAGCCGTATTCTCTCCGCCGGACCCGAGCGGGTGGAATTCTGCTCTACGCTATCCGCGCCGATAGTGGCGAGGTCCGGAGCTACCGCCTCGAACGCATCGGCGGCGCTCGGGCAACCGACCAACGCTTCATCCCGCGGTATGTGGTCGAGCTCCTGCCGACCGACGCCGGCAACATTCCTCCGACCGCCCGCGGCAGCCGGCGTGGCCGCTCGCTGCCGCGGCGCCGGCGTCGTTAGATTGCCACTCCGCCAGGCAAGTCCGGCCGGCGAGGCACTCCGCGATCACGGCACGCAGATCTGCCCCTGGTAGGCGATTTCACCCCCGGTGACCGCGTCGAAGGTCCCCACCGCCCTGAGCACGCCCGTGGCCTCGACGAAATCCCCGGTGCCGCCCGCCGCCGAATAGAGCTCACCAAATTCCCCGGCGCCAGCGACATGAAAGGATCCGGCCTCTTTGAACACCAGCTGACCCCGCCAGGGTCCGACCTGGGCCGCTGGCATCGTCGTCTCGGCTGTAAAGAGAACGACCTGGGTGACCCCCGTGTCGGCGGTCGGAGTCAGAGTGAAGAGCACGGAGGAATAACTTCCTTTGAGGCCCCCGGTGAAGGTTCCCTCGCCGCATATCTGCACTGGGGATGGGCAGTCCGATGCCGGCACGGGCTTGAGACTCGCGGAGCCCTGCACCGTGCGGCAGGATGGGTCGGCACGGGCCTGGGTGCTACCCAGGATCAGTGCGGCGGCGAGCAGCAAGGGCAACGACATCTTTTGAGCCCGTGGACTGGGCTCGTGTATGAATGCACTGTGCATCCCCGTCCTCTTTGGCTTTCCCCAGCCGCCCGTCGCCGGCCAGCCGGATGGGCTACATTTCAATAAATCCGTATCAACGTAAGGCTAAGCGGGTTCGGTGTCAAGCACCAGCGCCAGGCTGCCAGGCTGGCCAGGCTGCCGCCGGAAGTGCGGAGATTTCCCGTCGGCAGCGACCATGAGTGCCTGGTGCTGGTCTACGAGTTCGAGCGCGGAGACGCGGCGGCATTTTTTCGCAAGTAACCTGGCCTCGGCCAGGCGCGCCCTGCGGCCGCTTGCCGCGAAGCGGTTGTGGCGCCAAGGATCCATGCAATATGATGAAGAATCTCGATTGCGAAGATGAAGGCGGCCGGGCATGCTCGGACCGTGGAGCACCGTCAACGACCGATGGAGGAAACATCGATGAGGCACTCACGAATCACCTGGTTCGGGGCCGCAGCACTGTTGTTCCTGTCGGCAGATCCTCGCGGCGCGGCGCAGCAGACGTGCCCGAGCCCCCAGTCGCCCCGCCAAATCGGCTCCCTGGCCCGCGGCCTGCCCTGCCCTACCTCGAGGGTCAGCTTCAATCCGAACACTCCGAACCAGCTGCTCTACATTTCCCGCCCGGGCGACCCTCCCCGGACCCTCCACCGCTGCGGCCAGCATTACCATCTGCCGGTGGAAAACCTCCAGCGCAATGGCGAGATCACGCCGCGCAACCAGTGGCTGCAGCCAGGCGTGACCCCGCCGCTGGCCAAGGTCGGTGCGATCGTCGAGATCCACACCGCCTACGCAGAGAACGTCCCCAACCCCTGCGACGATCTCGAGGGCACCAGCTGCTGCGGCGGGCAGGCCCTGGTTCTCGCCTGGAACGCCAGGGTGACCGCGGGTGGCAGCGGCCCGATCCCGCCGCGCCCTCCCACCTTCCGTGATCTCGACGAATGGTCAGGCTCGACCACCGGCCAGGACAAGCCGGAGGAGCAGGGATGCAAATCGCCGGCGCAATGGAGCTTCGCCCTGGGCGACTTCACCGTCGGTCAGAGCCAGCTCAGCGTGCGCTTCCCAAAGCAGGGGGCGCAGGTTGCCCGGCCGCTCCAGGCGCCCAATCGTCTGAGCTGTGACCTGACCTCGATCCGACCGAGGTAACGGGCGTTCGGGGGCCCACGGGCCTGTTGCGGGGGGGCCGACCGGTTCGATTGTGGTATTTCGTGGCGCCCAGGGACGGAATCGCGCCGTCGACCCGGATTTTCAGTCTCGTCTTGCCACGGCCAGCAGGGAGTCGCCCAGCCAGGGGGTGCTGACGACCCGGCCGATGCGGCGGAGGGGCTTGAGGATGGGGTTCCCCTCTCCGACGTTGCAGAAATTGGAGATCGTCGTGAGGGTCTCGGCGACGAGGCCCGCGGTGGCCAGGGCTTGGCGCAGGCGCGCGGCGGAGAACATGTGGACGTGGGTGGGGTCGAGGTGGAAGCTCCAGCGGCGGCCCAGGATGGGACGCGCGAGGCTGCCGGCGTTGAGGGTGATGACGATCAGCTTGCCTCCGGGCGCGAGGGCGCGCCGGCAGCTGTCCAGGGTATTGGGGTAGCGGTCCAGGTGCTCGATGACGTCGAGCAGGGTGATGGCGGCGAAGTGGGCGTCGGGAAACGGGAAGGGGTCCTCGGCGCCGCCGGTGGCGATGGCGGCGCTGGTGCGCTGGCGGGCGACGGCGACAGCTTGCGGCGAGAGCTCGAGACCGTGGGGCTCGTAGCCGGCCTGCTCCAGGGCCTCCAGGAAGAAGCCGAAGCCGGAGCCGATGTCGAGGATGCGGCCGCCTGGAACGCCATGGGCGCACAGCAGGCCAATCAGGTAATCAAGGTACTTGCGCTTGCCGGGATGAAGCTGAAAGTACTCGCGATCGAAGTAGTCATCGGTCTCGAGCGAGGTCGGCGGCCGCTGCGGCGGCGGAGCGGCTGAGGACACGCGCGGATGCTAGCATGCCGGTATCGCCACGCGGCCTCAGCGCAGACTCCCGAAGGTGACACCCTGGGTTTGCTGTTCGATATCCGGACCCGAGGTCATCACCTTGCCAGCGCCGCGAGCCGGGCGCGGAGGCGCAGGGCTGACGGGTTGCCGGGCTCGATTTCGAGGGTTCGGCGGTTCAGCTCTCGGGCTGCCTGCACGTCCCCCAGCCTCAAGCGCAACAGGGCGCCGTTCTGCAGGGCCTGGGCGCTGCTGGCGTTCAATGCCAGCGCACGCTGCAGGTGGCGGGACGACGCCGCCAGGTCGCCGAGGGCCAGGTAAACGCCTCCAAGGTTGCTCTCGGCGTCGTCCGATTCGGGTTCCAGAACGGCCGCACGCTGGTAGCAACGCAGGGCGGCCGGCCAATCCCGCCGCCTGGCGGCCAGGTTCCCGAGATCGAGCCAGGCCAGGAAGGCGTCAGGCGCCGCGGCCAGCGCCGCCTGGTAATGACCCTGGGCGCCCGCCGCATCGCCTCGCTCCTCGGCCAGCCGTCCCAGGTTGAAGCTCACCAGGTCAAGACGCGGCCCGAAGCCGGCGAGGCGAGGCAGAACGAGCGCCGCGATCACCGCCAGGCCGAGACCGCCGGCGCGCAGGGCGGGCCGCCGGACCGGGACCCACTCGCCACCCGCCGGGACTCGCTCGCCATCCTCCGGAGCTCGCACGCCGCTCGCCGGGCTCTCGATGGCCACCGCCGCTCGACTCGATGCGGCCGCCGGACCCGAAGCCGCCGCCGGCCTCCCGGCCACCGCGGCGCGAGCTTGCCACCAGGACTCGGCGGCCTCGACGAAGGCGGCAACCGGCAGCGCGGCCAGGAGCAGCAGCGCCGGCACCGCCGGCAGGCGGTAGCGCGCGAACAGGAAGAATGCGACGGTCGAGACCATCCAGGCCGCGGCAAACAGCAGCGCCGGCACCAGCCGCCAGCCCCTGCCGCCGCGGAGGAAACCGAGACCCAGCGCCGCCAGCAGGGTGACGCCGCCGAATTCCAGCAGCGGCAGCCGGTACACGGGCGACAGGCCGCGGATGTAGTAGTAATCGACTGCGTCCGGCCATTCGTACCAGCTCCAGAACATACCGAGCTTGCGCAGCGTCAAGCGCAGGAAGTCGCCGGGATGCGAGCCTGCCCAGGCGAGGGCGCGTCGCAGCCAGTAGCGCGAGACCTCGGCCGAGCTCAGCCGGCGGCCCAGCTGCTGCTCGGCGACGCGGGCGGGCTCCCGCCGCTCGAGCTCGGGCGTCTGCTTGCCGGGCACGATCGGCCGGTAGGTGCCATCGGCCCGCGGGTTGTTGCCGATGTAGAAGTTGACGCCACCCTGGGACGTGGTGGGCAGGAAGGCGCCACCCACGAGGCCGTTGCGCAGCCCGACCGGCGCCAACGCCAGCGCGATGCCGGCCAGGAAGGCAGCGACCCGGCCGGTGCGGCGGGCGGCCGTGGCCAGGCCGGCGCTCCACGCCAGCGGCAGCAGGAAAGGCGCGACCAGCAGCGCGTTCTCCCGCAGCAGGGCCAGAATGCCGAGGAGGAGGCCGGTCACCAGCCAACGCCCGACGTCTCCGCGAACGAACGAGGCCATCGCCCACAGCAGGAAGCAGACGGCCGTGACCGCGAGCGACTCCTTGAGCAGCTGGACATCGTAGAAGACGAACGGGCCGTAGACCGCCGCGAGCGCCGCCGCCGCCAGCCCCACCCGCTCGCCGGCCATGGCGCGCCCGGCGCGATAGAGGGCGTAGCAACCTGCCACCGCCAGAGCGATCTGCACGAGATACGCGGCATCGAGGTGAGGCCCGATGGCCGCGAACAGGATGGCCAGCAGGTAGGGGTAGAGCGGTGCCTGGAAGAAGACCCCGCGGGCGTGCCCGAGCCAATCGCCGGCCGCGATCTCGCGCGCCCAGCGGTCGTACTCCCAGCTGTCCATCGCCAGCTGGCCGATGAAGGGCGCCCGCCGCACCGCGGCCCAATGCGCGAGCCGCAACGCCAAGGCGATCCCCAGGATCGCCACCAGCGGGGCCCTCGGCGCGGACCGAGACGAGCCGTTTTCCGTCGATGGCGCGGCTATGCGGTCCCCGTGCAACAGCGCGTGCCCACGCAGGACAGGGGCGGACAGCTGCCGCAGATGGTGCGCGCGGAACCCCCGGCGGCAATGCGCAGCTGCTCCTGGCGCAGCCCGCTGCCGTCGAGATCGGCGACCGTCTCACGACTCAGGCTCAGCTTGCTCACATGCTGCTTTTTCATGGCGCTCTCCTTGGAAGCTCAGCCGATTGTAGTACTCGATGCTAGCCAGTGCACTGCGCCGCGGGGCTCCTCTGCGGCTACGCCGCGGGCAGCGGCCGCCGCGACTGGCGCCTGGCCAGCCAGTGAGCCACGACGGGCAGCGCCAGCAGGCCCAGCAGCACGGCAAACCACAGGGTGGCGCCGCGGATGATGAAGGTGATGAGCGTGGCGCGGGCGGTGTCCAGCCCCTGGGCGCGGAGCAGCGCCGTGAGCGCGCCGTCGGCGGCGCCAAGGCCGCCGGGCAGCATCGAGGCCGACCCCAGGAAGGTCGAGGCCGTGTAGTCGAAGAGGCCCGCGAGGAAGCCGGCGCGCGGCGCATAGGCGCGCACCGCGACGACGAAGCCGGCACCCTCGGCGCCCCAGGCGAGGGTCGCGACCAGCAATCCCATCGCCAGCAGCCTGGGCGTCAGCAAATTGCGCAGCCCCTGGTACACGGTGACCAGCGTGCCGACGCGAGGCCCGACGACGGGCAGCCGGCCAAGATGGCCGAACAGCCAGTCCGCCCAGCGCTCCCAGGTGAAGACCGCCGTGCCAAGCACCACGCCGGCGAGACCCAGCGCCGCCCACCACGGACCGCCCGGGAAGGGCAGCGCCCCCACCGCCAGCAGTGCCCCGACGCCCAGGAGGTCGGTGACGCGTTCGGCGACCACCGCCGGCGCGACGCGCAGCGCCGGACCGCCGCCGAGCTCCCGCACCAGCCAGGCCTTGCCGAGCTCGCCGGCCTTGCCCGGCGTCACCGACAGCAGGAAGCCGGTCAGGAAGACCCCCAGGCTGCGGCCCACCGGCAGCCTCGTGCCGAGCGCCCGCAGGTAGATCTCCCAGCGCACGAATCGCAACACGTAGTTGACCAGGGACAGCGCGAGGATCGGCACCAGCAGGGCGAAGTCGAAACGGCGCAGCTGCGCCAGGAACTGCCGCGGATGGGCGACGCCCAGCAACCCGATCAGCACCAGCAGGCCGAGCACGAAGACCGGCAGCAACCGGCGTCCCAGGTGGTACAGCGCCGCCTGCGGGCGCGCGGACGCCAACCTCGCCGGCTCCCCCGCCAACTCCGTCGGCTCGGACGCCAACCTCGCCGGCTCCGCCGCTGCCACTGCGGCGCGCTCGGACGGCGCCGCCGCCTCCGCCGCGGCGCCCGGGGTCGGCAGGCTCAGGCCGCCGCCGCTCGCCGGTTGGGCTCTGCCGTTTCCGGATATTGCTCGAAGAGACGCATCCACTTGCTGGTCCGCTTGTAACGATCCATGCGCCGCTTGCCGATCGTCGGGTACCAGGCGAAGTCGTGGTAGAAAGACGAGCCGAAGACGAAGAAATACACCAGGGGCGTGCGGAACAGGAGCTTCTGCAGCCCGTGCAGCGGCCCGAACCAGACCAGGTCGCCGAAGCGCGACACCGCGTTGTCGCCGACCGAAAAGTGGAAGTTCATGCCGGAGACGTCCTCTCCCACCACCTCGATGTCGCGCGGATCGCCCACCCCCAGCCCGGCGTCATGGGCCAGCCGGATGTACTTGATCGACATCGGATCGAAACCCATCAACTTGGCCGCCACCGCGTCGATCGCCACCTGGTCGCCGGAGGCGAGCAGCAGGTCTTTCTCGACGGGGATCATGGTCCGCGGCCCGGGACCGTTGCCGCAGGTGGTGCCGTCCTTGACCGCGAAGATGCCGCTGTGGATCTCTTTTTGAATGGTGAGCAGATCCACCAGCGTCTCGTGGATCCACGAGTGGGTGTAGTGCCGCCGGGTGTTGAGCAGGCCGCCGAAGGCGTTCTTCATCGCCCCGGTGGTGGTGGTATAGATGTGGCATTTGACCGTCGGCAGGTGCACGATGTTCTTGCCGATGAAGAATTCCGGAATGGTGATCCCTTCCGGGTAGATGCGCGGCAACACCAGCATGCGGCCCTTGGGCTCGTAGCGGATCCACTTCAGATCGTCGGCGAAGCAGTTGTAGCGCACCGGCACCCCGTACTTTTCGAGCACCGGCAGGTAGCGGTTGAGCCTCTCCCCTTTCTTGGGATCGGTCACCACCGTGTTGTTCTGCACGCAGACCTGGTCGCTCAAGCCGATCTCGCGCAGCTTCTGGATCGTGCCCTCGAGCTGCCAGGGAGTGGTGTTCGCGCCCGGGAACGGGAAGTGCCACGAGATGTTGTCCTTCAAGATGGTGGTGGCGCCGCGGGCGAGATGATCGCGCACCGCGGCCAGCTCCATCGTCCGCCCGATGTCCTCGAGGACGCTTTCGGGCCTGGTCTTGAGCACGGCGACGCGTGGTTTCTTCATGGGTGCGAGTCTACCTTGTCGCTGCCGCTCAGGCGAAGAACCCCTGCACCGCCTCGCAGACCGCCTCGACCTCCTCGTTGGTGAGCTCGGGGAACATCGGCAGGCAGAGCACCTGGGCGGCCGCGGCGGTGGCCGCCGGCAGGTCGCCGGCAGGCACCGGGGCCG
>DATKFK010000814.1:0-2916 GCA_035544375.1 Thermoanaerobaculia bacterium | reverse complement strand
CTCGTGGGAGCGGCCTTGCTGCAGCAGGGCCCGCGCCCGTTCGGCGGCAGTCGGGGCGCTCTCGGCAACCTCGCCGAAGGTCTTGGCCGCGGGCTCGAAGCGGCCCTGCCAGAAATCCGCCCGGCCCAGGGCGTAGCGCGCCTCGGCCAGCTCGCGCGCGGACGGCGACCTGCCCTTGACGCCGATCAGCGCGAAGACGTGCGCCAGCTGCCGGACCGAGCGATCGAACTCACGGTGCTCGAAAAACGTCATGCTGAGCAGCAGCGGCACCCGGGCGCGCTCGCCGCCGCCGGTGAGGCTGGCCAGGCGGTCGGCGGCGCGGCGCGCCACGTCGTCCTCGTGGTTCTCCTCGAGCAAGGCCAGAAGCAGCGTGCGCGCGGCCTGCAGCGAGCTCACGCGCGGGTCGGCCGCGGCGCCTCCCGCCGCTGGCCGCGACGGAACTTGCGCAGCGGCCGCGGCGCCGCCGGTCGCTGGCCGCAGCGCCTCCTGTAGATCGGCCGCGGCGCCGCCTGTCGCCTGTCGCGGCACTTCCTGCAAGTCGGCCGCGGCTCCGCCTGTCGCCTGTCGCGGCACTTCCTGCAGGTCGCAGTCGGCCTGCGCCAGTTGCAGCTCTCGCCGTTCTGGCGTGGCCACCTGGCGCAAGCGGAAGCCGCGCAGCAGCCGGCAGTCGCCGCCGCGCGCCAGGCTTTGGACCAGCAGCCGCACGGCTTCCGGCCCGAGCGGCGAGGAGGGCTCGGCGGCGAGGCCGGTCGCGAGCAGGCCGGCCGCCACCTCGGGGTGGCCCTGCTGGACCTGTTCGGCGGCCAGGCGGTAGCGGCTGTGAAAGGCGAGCCGGGGAGTGGCGGTGATGGCGTCGACGAAGGCCGGGACCGAGTCGGAGCGGCTGCCGAGCAGCTCGAGCAGATGACCGCGCAGGAAGTCGAGGCCGATCCGCCTGCCGGCCGCGGGCCGCTCCGCCGCTTCTTCCTGCACCCGGATGAGCGCGTCGCGCGCGCGGTTGGCGAGCTGCAGCGCCACGAGCTCCGGACGCGGATCGGCGGCTGCCTGCGTGGGCCGCTGTTCGGCGGCCGGCGGCAAGCCCGCCGACGGCAGCAGGAGGAGGAGCGGCAGCAGCGAGCGCAGCGGCTGGTACGGGAGGGGCGGGAGCAGGCTGAGCATGGTCGAAAGGAGCTGTCGGGCCGCGGGCGGACCGCCCAACCGTCGCGCGGGATCGGCGGCCGCCTCGCCGCGCAGGCCTACCGCGAGAGCTGCGCCGCCTCGTCGCACTCGTCCTGCAGGGCACGGTCAGCCGCGCCGGGCGGGCGTCCTCAGGCGCCTTGGGATTCCGCGATGCGCTCCACGCGCGCACCCAGCGCCTGCAGTTTCAGTTCCATGCCCTCGTAACCCCGGTCCAGGTGGTAGATGCGGTCGATCACGGTCGTGCCTTCCGCGGCCACTCCGGCCAGCACCAGGCAGGCCGAGGCCCTTAGATCGGTGGCCATCACGGCGGCGCCGGCGAGCGGCGTCGGGCCGTGCACCCGCGCCGAGCCGCCGTCGACGGCGACGTCGGCGCCCATGCGCGCCAGCTCCGGCGCGTGCTGAAAGCGGTTCTCGAACACGGTTTCGCGGATCGTCGAGGTCCCCTCGGCGCGGGTCATCAACGCCATGTACTGGGCCTGCAGGTCGGTCGGGAAGCCGGGGTGCGGCGCGGTGGCGACGTCGCGGGCCTGCAGCGCGCCGTTGCCGGGAAGGGCGCGAGCGCGGATGCCCTGGGGCGACACCTCGACCTCCACTCCGACTTCGGCCAATTTGTCCAGCAGCGGCGCCAGATCGGCGGCGCTCGCCTGCTCGAGCAAGACGTCGCCGCCGGTGATGGCGGCGCCTATCAGGTAGGTGCCGCCTTCGATGCGGTCCGGGATGACGGCGTGGGTGGCGCCGCCCAGCTGGTCGACGCCCTCGACGACGATCGTCTCGCTGCCGGCGCCGGCGATGCGGGCGCCCATGGCGTTGAGCAGGCTCGCCAGGTCCGCCACCTCCGGCTCGCGGGCGCAGTTGTCGAGCACCGTCGTGCCGCGCGCCAGGCAGGCGGCGAGCAGCAGGTTCTCGGTGCCGGTGACGGTCGGCAGGTCGAAACGGAAGCGGGCGCCGGCCAGGCGGTTCGCCCGCGTCTCGACGTAGCCGTGCGCCAGCCTGACGTCGGCGCCGAGCGCCGCCAGCCCCTTGAGGTGCTGGTCGATGGGGCGGACGCCGATGGCGCAGCCGCCGGGCAGCGAGACGCGGGCGAAACCGTAACGGGTGAGCAGCGGCCCGAGCACCAGGACGCTGGCGCGCATCGTCTTGACCAGCTCGTAGGGGGCGTCGGCCAGGGAGCTGGGCCGGGTTCGGCGCAGCACCAGGGCGCTCTCGCCGGGGGTCTCCAGGCCTTCCGAGCCCCGCGGCGGCGGCTCGTGCTCCTCGCTGCCGACTCCGAGGTGGTCCAGCAGGCGGCGCATGGTGCGCAGGTCGCGGACCTGGGGGACGCGGTGCAGGGTCACCGGCTCGTCGGTGAGCAGCGCCGCCGCCAGGGCCGGCAGCGCGGCGTTCTTGGCGCCGCTCGCGCGCACCCGGCCCACCAGCGGGGTCGGCCCCGAAATGTGGAATCTGTCCATCGGCCCTCGTCTCTCGCGCTATCTCGGCGGGTCGCGTCGTCGGTCGGCGCGCTGCAGCACCAGCACCCTCGGCACCCCCGCATAGTCGGGGTGCACGGCGACGATCTCCAAGGCCGCGGCGGCGGCGTGCCGGGACGCGGCGTCGAGCTGGCCGGCGCCGATCTCCACGACCAGCGGCACTCCCGGGCGCAGGCGGGCGCACTCGCCGAACAGCCGCGCCAGGGTGGAGTCGCCGCTGCCGGGCGAAAAGAGTGCCAGGTGAGGCTCGAAATTGCAAACCTCCGGCGAC
>DATKFK010000813.1:0-10172 GCA_035544375.1 Thermoanaerobaculia bacterium | reverse complement strand
CCCCGCCAGCGGCAACGTGCTGTGGAGCGACACGAGCATCGGCCCCGTCCATTTCGAGAGCCCGATCGTCGTCAACGGGAAGCTCTACATCGCCGACGAGAACGCCGTGCTGTGGGCTTACGAGCCGGCGCCGGCGCCGCTCGGCTTCTACACCCTCCCGCCCTGCCGCGTGCTCGATACCCGCGATCCCGACGGTCCGTACGGCGGCCCGGCGCTCGCCGGCGGCAGCTCGCGGACGGTGGCGATCGCCGGCCAGTGCGGCGTGCCGTCCGACGCCCTCGCCGTCGCCGCCAACGTCACCGTCGTGGCGCCGGGGTCCGCCGGCTTCCTGCAGGCCGGCCCCGCCAACGTGGTGAGCACGGCATCCACGCTCGACTTCGCCGCCGGCAAGGTGCTGGCGAACAACGCCGTGATCTCGCTGACCGGCAATCCGGTCGGCAGCTTGACGGTGACCGCCGCCCTTGCCGGCAGCGTCAACTTCCTGATCGACGTCAGCGGCTACTTCAAGTAGCCACGGAGGAGGTGTCCTCGTGCGAGCAGCTTGCTGCCTGGGCGCGGGGTTGGCCGCCGCGGCCCTGTCGGCGGCGGCGGCCGGTGCCGCCGATTGGCCCCAGTTCGGCCTCGATTCCCGCCACAGCGGCGCCAGCGCCCAGGAGACGGCCATCCACGCGGGAAACGTCACCACCCTGCACGTGCTCTGGCACGTCACCCTGCCGAGCATCGCGGCCGGCGCGCCGGTCTACCTGTCGGGTGTCTCTACGTCGGCGGGCATCCGGGACCTCCTTTTCTTGACGACTCAAGACGGTCACATCCTGGCTCTCGATGCCGGCACCGGGACGACGGTCTGGTCGGCGCAGGCGGCGGCGGGCCCGATGTTCACCACGTCTTCGCCGGCGATCGACCCGAACGGGCTCTACGTGTATTCCTACGGTCTCGACGGCATGGTGCACAAGTACCAGGTCGGCGACGGCACCGAGATCCTCACCGGCGGCTGGCCCCAGCTGGCGACGCTCAAGCCCGACGTCGAGAAGAGCTCGGGCTCGCTGGCGGTCGCCACCGCCCGATCGGGCAAGACGTTCCTTTACGTCGAGAACGGCGGCTATCCCGACGATGCCGGCGACTACCAGGGCCACGTCACGGCGATCGACCTGGCGGCAGGCACGCAGCAGCTCTGGAACGCCATGTGCAGCGATCAGGCCGTGCATTTTGTGGAAAGCGGCACGCCCGATTGTGCCGACAAGCAATCGGCGGTCTGGGCGCGGCCGGGCCCCATCTACGACCCGGACCTCGACAGGATCTACTTCGCCACCGGCAACGGGCTGTTCAACGCCAACGGCGGCGGCCGTGACTGGGGCGACAGCATCCTCGCGCTGGCTCCCGATGCGACCGGGGCCAGCGGCGCCGGCAGTGCCGGGCTGCCGCTCGACAGCTACACTCCGACCAACTACCAGCAGCTGCAGACCAACGATCAGGACCTGGGGAGCTCGGCGCCGGTCATCCTGCCGCCGGCGGCGGGCTCGAAGTTTCCCCACCTCGGGGCGCACGTCGGCAAGGACCAGCTCATCCGGCTGCTGAACCTGGACGACCTGAGCGGGATGGGCGGCCCGGGCCACGTCGGCGGCGAGCTGCAGGCGGTGGCGCTGCCGCAGGGAGACGAGGTGCTGCCGCAGCCGGCGGTGTGGGTCAACCCGGTGGACGGCACGATCTGGATGTTCATCGCCAATTACTCCGGGCTCACCGGCGTGCGGCTCGACGTCGACGCCTCGGGCAACCCCTCGCTGACGCCGGTCTGGACCAACCACGTCGCCGGCACCTCGCCGGTCGTGGCCAACGGCATCCTTTTCTACGCGGCGGTCGGCGCCGGCATGGAGGGCGTCGATCCGGCCACCGGCAACGTGCTGTGGGCGGACAACAGCATCGGCAACCTTCACTGGGAGAGCCCGATCATCGTCGGCGGCAGGATGTTCCAGACCGACGAGAACGCCGTGCTGTGGGCCTACGGGCCGAACCCGGCGCCCTTGAGCTTCTATACCTTGACGCCCTGCCGGGTGGTCGACACGAGGGGGCCGGTGGGCACCTACGGCGGGCCCTCTCTCGCCGGCGGCGCACCGCCGCGAACGTTCCCGCTGGCCGGCCAGTGCGGGGTGCCGCCCGACGCCGTGGCAGTCGCCGCCAACGTCACCATCGTGGTGCCGACGGGGCCAGGCGACCTGCAGGTGCTGCCCGCCGGCATCAGCGCCACGCCCGCGACGATCGACTTCCGCGCCGGCCAGGTGCGAGCCAACAACGCGACCCTCGGGCTGACCGGCGATCCGCTCGGCGCCGTCGCGGCGAGGGCCGACCTGCCGCCGGGCGCCAAGGTCGACGTGCTCGTCGACGTCAGCGGCTACTACAGGTAGGCGCCGGGCGGAGGCGGCGGGGCGAGCGGCGGCGGGGCGAGCGGCGCTGCTTCTCCCGCGCCACGCGCTCGATCTCCTTGCCGCCGCCCCAGAACACCACCGCCGCGGGACCGTTGAGGACCGCCAGCCCGGGGGCCGTGTTGCGGCCGGAGGTCATCCCGTCCGACGCATCGCGGCCCGCTCGTGGCGGGCGCCAGGGCGCGGGCCGCCCCGGACGGCGGGTAAGACCGGCGACGGGCGGCCGTGATAGCGTCGCCGGCGACCCTGGATTCGTCATGCGCTCTGCCGGTCCCGTCCCTGCCCCCGGCCGGCCCACACCCTGGCGCCGGCTGGCCGCCGGTGCCGGGCTGCTTGCGGCCTGCGCCATCGCCGGGTCGGCCGGGCCGGCGCCGGCGGGCCGGCCCGCGCCGGTAGGTCAGGCCGCATCGGCGGGCCAGCCTGTGCCGGCGGGCCAGCCTGTCCCCCGGGTTCCCAGGGAACGCAGTCTCGACGAGCTCGCCCCGGCGCCCGCGGGTGGTCCGGGTGCGCCTGGCGGCGCCGGCCGCGAGGCGATGCCCGCCGGGGGTTGGGAACCGGTGGCGGCCGCGGGGGTGGATCTGACGCTCTCGCCGCTGGCTCCTGGCGCTGCCGGCGGTGCCGCCCGGGCCATCCGGCTGGCGATCGACTTCCAGGGGCATGGCGGCTATGCCATCGCGCGCCGGCACCTCGTCCTCGATCTGCCCGACAACTACCAGTTCGCCTTCTGGGTGCGCGGCGACGCGCCGCCCGAGAACCTCGAATTCAAGCTGATCGACGCCTCCGGCGACAACGTCTGGTGGGCGGTGCGGCGCGACTTCGCGTTCCCCCGCGATTGGCAGCGGATCGTGGTCAAGAAACGGCACCTGGCCTTCGCCTGGGGACCGGCGGGCGGCGGCGAGATCCGCCACGCCGCCGCCCTGGAGATCGCGGTCAGCGCCGGCCGGGGCGGCCGCGGCGTGGTCGATCTCGCCGGCTTCACCTTCGAGCCGTTGCCGCGGCCCCATCCGTACGACCGCCGCCCGCTTGTAACCGCCTCGTCGTCGGCGCCCGGCCACGAGCCGGCGGCAGTGGCGCTCGACGCCGGCGCCGGCGGCGCCAGCGACACGGGTGGCACCAGCGACACGGGCGGCACCGGCGACACGGGTGGCACCGGCGGCATCGGCGGCAGGCTGAGCTTTGGCGCGGTGCGGCGCGCCAGCGGGGAGCGCCGCGCCGGCTGGCACAGCCTCGCAGGAGCGGCGGGGGAGCAGTGGCTTGACGTCGATTTCCTCGAACGCCGCGAGCTCGGCGGCCTCGTGCTCGATTGGGACCGCGACGACTTCGCGACCCGCTTTGCCGTGCTCACCTCCGACGACGGCCAGGCCTGGCAGACGGTCCGGACCGTGGACCTTGGTGGCGGTGCTGATGGTGGTGGCGGTGCTGATGGTGGTGGTGCTGGTGCTGGTGGTAGTGGCGGTGCTGGTGGTAGTGGCGGTGCTGGTGGCGGTGGCGGTGGCGGTGGTGGTGATCGTGGTGAAGGTGGTGGTGCCGGTGCCGGCTCCGAGATTGGCGATGGGCGCGACGGCAACGGGCAGCGAGGTGGCAGGAGCTTCCTCTACCTGCCCGAAACCGACGCCCGGCGCGTGCGGTTGCGGCTGGTGGCGAGCAGCCGCGGCCGAGGCTACGGCATCCGCAAGATCGGCGTCCTACCGGTCGAGGTGTCGGCCTCGCCCAACGCCTTCTTCGCTGCGGTCGCCAAGGGCTCCCCGCACGGCAGCTACCCGCGGGCGATCGGCGGCGAGCAGACGCTGTGGACGCTGGTCGGCGTCGACGGTGGGCACGATCAGGGGCTGCTCGATCAGGATGGCCGGCTCGAAGCCGGCAGCGGCGGCTTTTCGGTCGAGCCGTTCGTCCTGGCCGGCGCCGGCGGCTGGCGTCGCCTGCCGATGTCTCCGCCTTCTTCGCGCAAGGCGAGTCACGTCTCGTCCGGCGGGCAGGTGGGCGAGCTGATCGGTTGGAGCGGCGTGCGCGCGGTGCCGTCGCTCGCCGATGGATATCTGCCGATCCCCAGCGTCCGCTGGCATCGGGCAGGGCTTGCCTTTGAAGTGACTGCTTTCGCCGCCGGCCCCGCGGACAGCCCGGTGCTCTATGCCCGTTACCGGTTGCGCAACCGGACCGCGGCGGCGCTGCGGCCGCGCCTGCTCCTGGTCCTCCGCCCCTTCCAGGTCGATCCGCCGTCGCAATGGCTCGGCAAGCCTGGCGGGGTCGTCGAGGTGCGGCGGATCGCATTCGACGGCCGCGCCGTCGAGCTGACGCTCGGGGCCGAGCGCGCACGGCGGAGCGTGTTGCCACTGGCGCCCCCGCCTGCCGCCTTCGGGGCCATGACCTTCGACCAGGGCCCGATCGTCGATCTCCTGCGCCGCGGCAGGGTGCCGGCCGCAGCCGGCGTCGAGGATCCGTTCGGTTACGCGACGGCGGTGCTGGCCTATGACCTGCGACTCGCCCCCGGCGCCACGGGCGAGGTCAGCATTGCCATCCCGCTCGGCCTGCCGGCGACGGCGGCGAACTCGGCGGCTACCCCACCACCTGCGGCGGCGCCATCGGCTACGGTGCCGGCGTCTGCGGCACCGCAATCTGCGGCACCACCGTCTGCGGCACCACCGGCGGCTACAGCGCCGGCGGAGTCGATGCCGTGGCAGGCCGCCGTCGGGCCGGGTCCGGACGCGCCGGCCCGCCTCGAGCGGCTGCTGCGGCAGGTCGCCGGCGGCTGGCGGGCGCGCCTGGGCGGCGTCGAGATCCGGCTGCCGCCGGCGGAAAAACCGCTGGTCCAGACGCTGCGCACCGCCCTCGCCCACATCCTGATCAGCCGTGACGGGCCGGCGCTGCGGCCGGGAACCCGCTCGTACGCGCGTTCCTGGATCCGCGACGGCGCGCTGATGTCGGACGCGCTGCTGCGCCTGGGGATGGCGCGGGAGGTGCGGGATTTCGCAGCCTGGTACGCCGGCTACCAGCAGCCCGGCGGCAAGGTCCCCTGCTGCGTCGACGCCAGGGGAGCCGATCCGGTGCCGGAGAACGACAGCCACGGCGAGCTGCTCTTCCTGCTCGCCAGCCACTACCGATCGACCGGCGACCGCGCCTTCATCGAGGCGATGTGGGAGCACGTGGAGGGCGCCGTGGCCGCGATCGACGAGCTGCGCCAGGAGCGTCGCACGGCAGCCTGGCGCGTGCCGGAGAAGATCGCCTGCTTCGGACTGCTGCCCGAGTCGATCAGCCACGAGGGCTACTCGGCGCATCCGGTCCACTCCTACTGGGACGACTTCTTCGCGCTGCGCGGGCTGGCCGACGCCGCCGATCTCGCCGCCGCCCTGGGCAGGGACGGCCTCGCGGCCCGCTGGGCGGCGATGCGCGACGAGCTGCGCTCCGACCTGCACGCCTCGCTGCGCCGCACCATCGCCGGCCACGGCCTCGACTACATACCTGGCTCCGTCGAGCTCGCCGACTTCGACCCCACCTCGACCGCCATCGCCGTGGCGCCGGGCGGCGAGCTTGCCAACCTGCCTGCCGAGGCGCTGCGGCACACCTTCGAGCGCTACTACCAGGATGTCGAGCGGCGGCGCCGGCGGGGCGACTGGGCCTCGTACACTCCCTACGAGCTGCGCAACGTCGGCGTCTTCGTCCGCCTCGGCTGGCGCGAGCGCGCCCGGTGGCTGCTCGCGGGCATGATGGCCGACCGCCGCCCGCCGGGCTGGAACCAGTGGCCGGAGGTGGTGTGGCGGGACCCTCGCTACCCGGGTTTTCTCGGCGACCTGCCCCATGCCTGGGTTGCGGCCGAGTACGTCCGCGCCTTGCTGGACCTCTTTGCCTACGAGCGCGAGTCCGACCGCGCCCTGGTCCTCGCCGCCGGTGTCCCGGCAGCCTGGGCGCGGAACGGCGGCGCCGCCGTGGCCGGGCTGCGCACCTCTTACGGCACGCTGGACTACACCCTGACCGCCAGCCGGTCGTGGGTCCGCCTGCACGTCGCCGGCGGCTTGCGGGTGCCGCCAGGGGGCATTGCGGTCGAGTGGCCCTTCGGCGGCGAGATCACCGTCAATGGCCGGCCGGCCGTGGCCGGCAGCGGCGGCGCCGCCGGCCGCGAGGTGATCGTGCGCGCGCTCCCCGCGGAGGTGCGGTCACGCCTGCGCCGGCAGCCGGGATAGCTCAGGGCGCGGCGCCGCACGCGCAGGCGCCGCGGTAGGCAGAGTCGCCGGTCGCCGCCTGGTTGCGGGTGAAGCAGTACTCCTCGAGCGGATCGCCGGCCGGGCGGCCGGGCGGCATGTCGCGCGTCACGCCCTTGAACCTCGGCTCGATCGAGCCGTCGGCGTGGACCGCAACCTCGAGGTAGCCGTACTCGATGGCCGGCCGGTACTGCTCGGCGCCGGCGGTGCCGATCAGCCAGCCCGGCAGCACCTGGCCCTGGTGCTCCGGCTGGTCGAAGATATCCTCGAGGTAGAGGTGGGCGTGGCTGGCGAAGACGTAGACGTGTTTGCCGGCCACCGCGTGAGTGCGGAACAGGAGGTCGTAGGCCTGCTCGCCCGAGCAAAGGCCGGCGCAGCTCGCATCCATGGCGTGGCCGCGCGACTTGCTGTAGGGCAGAGCTTCGTGCATGGCGGCGACGATCGTCTTGACCGCCGGATCGCCGGCATCCTGGGACAGCACGCGAGCCAGCCAGACGAGCTGCGCGGACGAGAACGTCGACTCGGCGTTGTCCAGGTAGATGAAGTCCACGCCCTTCGCGACGAAGTGGTAGTAGGTGTCGCCTTCGGTCGAGTAGAAATGGTTCCTCGCCTCGAGCGTGCGCTGCGAGTGGATGGGTTCCTGGGTGAGCCACTTGCGGAACACCCGCCGGAAATCATCACGGGTCCGCCCGGCGCTCACCTCGTGATTGCCGATTCCCAGGAACACGGGTGTCGCACCGAAAGGTGTGATCTGCCGCTCGACGAAGTCCTGCCAGGCGATATCGAGGTAGTCGCCCATGGCCGTTGTGCCGAGAGCTCCGGCCGGCCGCCTGGCGCAGTCGTAGTCGGGCTGGGTGCGCTTGGCGACGTCGCAATCGATGTCGTACATCCGCCGGAAGTCGCCGAGGTGCCAGTAGAAGTCGATCGGGGCCGACGTCCGGTGGCTCGCGATGGCCGCGGCGATCTTGGGCATGATGAGGTCGCCGCAATCGCGCGAGTCGCCGGACACGGCAAAGTACCAGGCCACCGGCGCGGGCGAGGTCTGCCCTGCTGCCGGAGCGGCGCACAGCAGCGGTGCGCAGACCAGGCCGGCGATGAAGGACCTTGGCATGATGCTCGGCGCAACCTATCCGAATGTCCGCGGCGATTGCAATGCGCCCCGGCCGCGGCCCGAACGGCGACCGGGTCCAGCTGTCGCCGCCGTCGGTGCTCTGGTTGAGCGGGCAGGGTCCCTCGAGGATCGCGTAGAGGACCCCAGGCGAGGATGGATCAGGCACCAGCGACAGCAGGAAGTTGAGCGGCGGAAGCTGCGTCCACGAAGCGCCGCCGTCGGTGCTCTTCTGAAGCGCGCCGAAGTCGGCCATGTAGAAGAGGGTTCCGGACGCCGCCGGGTCGGCGGCCACCAGGGTGACGCCAGGGGTGGCGTTGAGAGGCTCGAGCGTCCAGCTGCTGCGCAGGCGTGACGGCACGTCATCGCCCGCGAGCTTCCTTGATCCTGTTCCTAGCTTAATACGTAAGCGGCGCCGGGGGGTGTGCCGCCCGCCGGGCCGGCTGCCAGGGTTGGGGTCTGCTTCCGGACCTCGTGGTATCCTTTCTCATGGTAAGGAGGCGACCATGCCCACCGCGACGCTCACCAGCAAAGGCCAGATCACTGTCCCGAAGGAGGTGCGATCTCACCTCGGCGTCGTTCCGGGAGACCGGCTCGACTTCACCATTGGCACAGATGGCTCCGTGCGCGTCCTCTCGCTCTCTCGGCCGGTGCGGGAGCTCATCGGTCTGCTCCGCCGGCCAGGTCGAAAGACAGTCTCTCTGGAAGCGATCGACGACTCGATCCTGGGCGCCGTCGCCGAGGAGGATGCGCGGATCCGGAGAGAGAGGTGAGGGGGCTCGACACCAATGTGCTGCTGCGGGCCGTGACCGGCGACGATCCCGTGCAATCTCTGCTGGCGAGCCGCCTGCTCACCGAGGCCGAAACGAGCGGTGAGCGATTTCACGTCAGCACCACCGTTCTCTGCGAGCTCGTCTGGGCTCTTCGCAGCGGGGCCTATCGGCAGGGGCGCGACGGCATCGTGGAAGCTCTGGAAGCGCTGCTGGCGAGCGGCCTTTTCGAGGTCCAGCAGCGCGACCTGGTCAGGCGTGCCCTGGATGACTATCGCGAAGGTCCAGGCGACTTCGCGGATTACCTGATCGGCTGGCAAGACGACGCGGCCGGCTGCGCCGGTACCCTGACCTTCGATCGAAAGCTCGAGAAATGTGATCGCTTCGTGGTGATGAGCGGGAAATAAAGCGGCTCCCCATCCCGCGCCGATTAGCTACGTTCCCCAAGAGCAAGGTGGATCACATGGCCGAAACGCGAGCAGATCTGGAGTCGAAGGCCGTCCGACGCAAGCTCCGCGAGCTCGCCGGGCTGGCATACACCCGCGAGCTTGGGGCCGAGCTTGCAAAGCTGGAGGCAGAATTCTCGCGCTGGCGCAGCGGCGAGATCGATCCCTTCGAGCTGAGCGACCGCATTCACCGTTTTCACGACGGCAGGTCGCGTGAGCTTTACATCGCATACGACGTCCGCAACGCCCACATCTCCGTGGCACGAGCCGTGGCCCACGGAATCCTGGAGCGAGCCGAGGTGCCGGCCGACATCCTCGCCGCGCTCGCTTCAGGAATCGAGCTCATGAGCCCGGAAGAGTGCTTGACCTTCCCCGATGCCACGGAGCCCGCCGATAAGGAAACCACGGTCGGCGGGTACAGGGTGAAGGTGACCTATCGGCCGGCAGAGGGCGAGGCGGCAACAAGGAAGGGCAAGGCGGTCGCGGAGATCCTCTTGAAGAGTCTGAAGAAAATGAAGGAGAAGGGATGACCTCGATAGGTAAAACTGAAATCGAGCCCATACTCATAAGGATCTATCTCGACACAAGCGACGCTCCTCCCCGTCGGAGCGCGCATACATGGCCAATCTAGGCGATGGTCAGGAAATCCGGTGGTGCGAGGAGCCCCCGGCGACGCAAGGGCTCCGGCCCTTCTTGCTCGCACGCTGCACGGAGACGGGGCATCGTGGCCGCAGAGCGCACGAGGAACAGGGTTTTCGGTGCCGGTGGGATAGCCGCCGCCCACGGTGGTGGAGGCTGGCCTGCCCTGGCGGCCAATAGCTCGGCGACGCCGGCGGCCACGGCGCGCTCCATATCGTCGAGGCCATCTGGGGAAGGAGCATCGGACCAGATGAACCCTGACCGCGCGGCATCTGCGAGCCACTGCCTCGCCGTCAGCGTCTCAAACTGCAAGAGTGCCTTTACCAGGTCTCTAAGATCCACGCTCAGACTCCCATAGCGGCGCCACCCGCGACGACGATCTCGTTCCTGGTCGTCGCCGAACCCGGTTCGAGCTCGTGCGCCAGAGCCTCGAAGGCTCGCAGGATGTCAGCACGTGACAGCAGGCTCATACCGCTAATCGTACCCCGCATGTGCGCCCGCGTGGTGATGAAAGGCTTCGCTACCCCTGGCCGCGCTGTTGCCGACGTTGGCGCCGGCGGTGCTACGGGAGCAGGTGCTCGCCGGCCGGGGCCCGCATG
>DATKFK010000812.1:0-2172 GCA_035544375.1 Thermoanaerobaculia bacterium | reverse complement strand
CAGCGGCTGAGCTACGGCGAGCTGGCGCGGCGTGCCGGCCGGCTGGCGCACCGCCTGCGCCGTCTCGGCGTCGGGCCGGAGACGCCGGTGGCGCTGTGGATGGAGCGCTCGCTCGAGATGGTGGTGGCGCTCCTCGCAGTGGTCGAGAGCGGCGGCGCCTACCTTCCGCTCGATCCGGGAGCGCCGCGGCAGCGCCTCGCGGGCATCCTGGCCGAGACCCGTGCCCGGGTGCTCCTCAGCCACTCTCCCCGCGCGCGGACGCTCCCGGACGGCGCGGCCGGTCCGGACCTCGCGATGCTGCTGCTGGACGCCGGCGGCGAGCCGGTCGGCCACGCGGACGGCGCCGCGGCGCTCGACCCCACCGCCGCCGGCGTGGCGCTCGACCCCACCGCCGGCGAGGCGCAGCCTGGAGGTGGCGCCCTCGCGGGCCCGGACAGCCTCGCCTACGTCATGTACACCTCCGGCTCGACCGGCGTGCCGAAGGGGGTCGGCGTCACCCACCGCGGCGTGGTGCGCCTGGTGCGTGAAAACTGGTACCTCGACCTCGGTCCGAGCGAGGTGCTGCTGCAGCTGTCACCGCTCGCCTTCGACGCCTCGACCCTGGAGATCTGGGGAGCGCTGCTCAATGGCGGGCAGCTGGCGCTCCATCCGCCGGGCCTGCCGGAGCCGCGGGAGGTGGGCGTTGCGCTCGCCAGCCACGGCGTCACCACCTTGTTCCTGACCACCAGCCTGTTCCATGCGGCGGCCGAGGGCGATCTCGCGCCGTTCCGCCAGCTGCGGCAGCTGGTGACCGGCGGCGAGGCCCTGTCGGCACCCAGCGCGGTGCGGGCGCTCGCCGCGCTGCCCGAGACCGTGCTGGTGAACGGCTACGGGCCTACCGAGAACACCACCTTCACCTGCTGCCATCGCCTGCGCGGTGCGGACGCGGCGCCGGCGATGGCCGCGGCGGGAATGGTGGGAACGGCAGGAGCGGCGGGAACAGCGGGAGCGGTGGGAACGACGGGAACGGCAGGAGCGGCGGGAACGGCAGGAGCGGCGGGAGCGGCAGGAGCGGTCGCCGTGCCCGGCATGCCGGGCACGACGGTGCCCATCGGCAGGGCCATCGCCGGCACCACGGTCTACCTGTGGGACCGCCAGGGCTCGCCGGTGCCGCCCGCCGTCCCGGGTGAGCTGGTGACCGGGGGCGACGGGCTGGCGCGCGGCTACCTGGGCCGCCCGGACCTCACCGCCGAGTGCTTCGTGCCCGACCCCGCGGGCGCCGCGCGCGGGGAGCCCGGCGCCAGGGTCTATCGCACCGGCGACCTGGCGCGCTGGCTGCCGGACGGCACCTTGGAGTTCCTGGGCCGCCTCGACCAGCAGGTCAAGATCCGCGGCTTCCGCATCGAGCCGGGCGAGGTGGAGGCCGGCCTCGCCGCTCATCCCGCCGTCGCCGGCAGCGCGGTGGTGGCGCGCGACGCCGGCCCCGGCGATCGCCGGCTGATCGCCTACCTCGTGCCCAGGCAGGGAATGGAGGCGCCCAGCGCCGAAGAGGTGCGCGCGTTCCTTGCCGCGCGGCTGCCGGACTACATGGTGCCGGCGGCAGTCGTGACGCTCGCGGAGCTGCCGCGCAACGCCAACGGCAAGCTGGACCGCCGCGCCCTTCCCGCTCCCGCCTGGGGAGGCGCGGCCGGCGAGCGGCCCTACGTGGCGCCGCGCACGCCGGCCGAGGAGCTGCTGGCCGGACTCTGGCAGGAGCTCTTGGGGGTCGAGCGCATCGGCGCCACCGACGACTTCTTCGCGCTCGGCGGACACTCGCTGCTGGCGACGAGGCTGCTGTCGCGGCTGCGCCAGGAACGTGGCCTCGAACTGTCGATCGCCCTGGTGTTCGAGCACCCGACGCTCGCGGAGCTGGCCCGCCAGCTGGATCTGCCGGGCGCCGCCCCGCCGCCCGGCGCCGCCGTCCCGGCGCGTTCCGCGCCTCTGCCGGCCGCGACCGCCCCGGCCGTCCAGGCCGCCCGGACCGACTCGGCCTCCCCGGCCTTGCCGGCCGCCTCTACCTTTCCGGCCGTTCCTGCCGAACCGGCCGAGGCCGCCGCCCAGGACGGCGGCACGACCCTCTCGTATCCCCAGGAGCGCATCTGGTTCCTGGATCGGCTGGTGCCCGGCAGCGCCGCCTACAACGTCGCGGGAGCC
>DATKFK010000811.1:0-7238 GCA_035544375.1 Thermoanaerobaculia bacterium | reverse complement strand
CGACCTGCTCGACGTCCACGGCGGCATGCCGGTCCAGCTCCCAGGCGATCACCAACCGCTCCTCGCCCTCGACCTCGACGCCAAAGGCCGCCCCGCGGCCCGGGCGCAGCGCCGCATGGGCGCTTTCGGCCGCCAGCTCGACGTCCTGGGGGTAGAGGTTGCGCCCGCCCAGGATGATGAGCTCCTTCGCGCGGCCGGTGACGAACAGCTCGCCGTCGCGGAGGAAGCCCAGGTCCCCGGTGCGCAGGAACGGGCCGGACGCGGGCTCGCCGGCCAGGCGGCCGCGGAACTCCTCGGCGGTCGTCTCCTCGCGGCCCCAGTAGCCTTGCGCCACGCTCGGGCCGGCGAGCCAGATCTCGCCCACCTGGTCGGCAGCGCAGCGCCGCCGCGATGCGGGCTCGACGACCGCCACCTCCTGCCCCATCCAGGGATGCCCGCAGCTCACCAGCGGCCGGCTCCCGGCTGCCGCCGCCGCGGCCACGACGCGGTTCTCCTCGAGCGCCGTCGCGACGAACCGCGAGACGAGCGGCGCCGCTCCCGCCGCGCCGCCGGTGGCGAACAGGGTGGCCTCGGCGAGGCCGTAGCAAGGATAGAAGGCCTCCTGCCGGAAGCCGCAGCCGGCGAAAGCCTCGGCGAAGGCCGCCAGCGTCCGTGCCCGCACCGGCTCGGCGCCGTTGAAAGCCACCCGCCAGCTGCTCAGGTCCAGGCTGCCGCGGTCCGTGGCGCCGATCCGGCGCACGCACAGCTCGTAGGCGAAGTTCGGTCCCCCACTGGTCGTCGCGCGGTAGCGGGTGATGGCCTCGAGCCAGCGCCGAGGCCGCTGCAGGAAGCTGAGCGGCGACATCAGCACCGCCTGCGCTCCCAGGTAGAGCGGCTGCAGGACGTTCCCGATGAGTCCCATGTCGTGGTACAGCGGCAGCCAGCCGACCACCACCGAGCGCTCGTCCTGCTCGAACGCGCGGCGGATCATCTCCTCGTTGTGCAGGAGGTTGTCGTGGGTGACGGCGACGCCCTTGGGGTCGGCGGTGGAGCCGGACGTGTACTGCAGGAATGCCGTTTCGAAGCCGGCCGGCAGCCGCTCCGGCCGCGGCGCCGGCGCACCGCTCGGCAGCTCGTCGGTGGCGAGGAAGCGGGCGCCGGCGAGCTCGGGCAGCTGCCCGGCGATGGCGCGAACGCCGGCACGCGACGCCGCCGTGGTCAGCACCACGCTCGCCCCGCAATCCACCGCGATCCCGCGCAGGCGATCGAGGCCGCGCCCGGGACGCGGCGGATAGGCAGGAACGGCGATGGTCCGCGCATAGAGGCAGCCCAGGAAGGCGACGATGAAGTCGAGACCCGGCGGGTAGAGCAGCAGCGCACGCTCCCCTGCCGCGTCCTCGCCAAGGTGCGCCGCCACCGCGCGCGCCTGCCGGTCCAGCGCGGCGAAGCTCAGCGTGGCCGGGTTTTGCCCCGCGCCGTCGAGGAAGGTGTAGACGACCTGCTCGGGCCGCGTCGCGGCCCAGCTCGACAGCAGCTCGACCAGGCTCGATGCGGAGCCGGATGAAGCCGCGGCCGTTCCCTCGTGGCGCATCTCTTCAGGCTGTCGTGGTGTCCTTCAGGTTGCCGCCGCCGCGCGGGCCGCGCGAGAACGTGTTGTGGTAGAGCTCGGCAAGAAACTGCCGGTAGAAGGCCCCATAGCCGGCGTCGGGCTCGATCTCGTCACGGATCCGAGAGTGCAGCTCGCGGAACCGGTGGTTCGGCACCGAGGGCAGCCAGTGATGCTCGATGTGGAAGTTGTTGCCGTTGGTGTACCAGGAGGCGAACCAGCCGGCCGAGATGGTGCGCGTGTTGTGGCGAACGTCGAGGCTGTCGTGGTCCTCCCCCCAGTGCTCCGGCAGCTCGATCAACGCGTGCGCGGGGACGGCGATCAGCAAGGGGAGCAGCCAGAGCCTCAGCGCCGCCGTGCTGTGGAAGACCACCGACAGGACGGCGGCGATGACGATGCACAGGGCCATCAGCTGGTACTCGGTGCGGATCTTCCCCGCCGCCTCGGGCTTGATGTCCGGCTTGGTCCTGCCCACCGCCGCCCCGGCGATGAAGCGCGAGACGTCGCGGTAGTGGCGGAGCATGAAGAGGTGCATGAGCAGGGGCCGCAGCGAGGTCAGGCGGTCGTAGCCGTAGTTGAAGAACTCGCGATCGTCCCTGGTGCCAAGCAGGCGATGGTGCCGCAGGTGGCTGTGCTGGTAGTCGGAGAACGACACCAGCATGGGCAGCCCGAGCAGGAACCCCACGAAGCGGTTCCAGGATTTGCTCGGGAAGGCCGAGTTGTGCAGGGCCTGGTGTTGCAGCTCGACGCCGTGGGCATAGATCAGCCCCACGAGGACGATGCCGGCGAGCGCCGGCGCCGGCGCGGAGGAGAGCGCCAGCAGCGCGGCCGGCACCAGCAGCACGAGGTAGAGGAGCACGCGGCTGAGGAACGGCAGCACCCGCAGCCGAGACAGCTCCTGCAGGTCGAGGTCTTGGTAGGGCTTGCCGACTGTTATCATCGCGATCTCTTCCATTTGGAGCACCGCCGGCCCGCTACCCGGCGGCGGCCCGGGACACCCGCGGCGGGGGTCCTCGTCCCTGAACCCCCAAAGGGATTCTAAGAGTTGAAACTTCGCATACAAATCCAACAGGTGTCAAGTAGTTTCGTCTTGCTGAGTTAGCTTGCAAGCGGCGGCGGGAGGCGCGCGGGGTGCCTGGCTACCGCCCCGCCCAAGGCGCTGCTAGGGTGCTCGATGCCGAACGGCATGACCTACCGCCGCTAATCCGGGCGCGAGATGGCTCGGTCGAGCGTCGCGGCGATGCACCCGGCGAGCCGTTGGCCGTCTTCGACCCAGGAGCGCGCTTCGTCTTCGCCGACGCCCAGCAAGGTTTCGGAACCGCTGCGCAGCCGCGCCACCAACTGGACCGCTGCGGAGTCGAGGCCGCTGGCATCGAAGCGCTCACGCTGGGTTTCGATCCACGTCATGGGCACCTCCCGCGAGGCGGTCGCAACTTCACCCGCCTCGGCGGTTGCGGTGGCCAGCACCATCGCGCGCAGGCCGATCTCGATGCCCTCGCGCAGCGGCGCCAGCGCCTCCAAAGGGAATCCGCCGCCGGCGAGCACGGCGGCCATGTGCACCTTGCGCCGCGCCTGCTCGAGAAGCTCGCGCGCCTGCTCGAGCCTGCGGCGGCGCTCCTCGCCGGACCGGCCCTCGAGCGAGGCGGCGCGATGGAGGAGCCGGCGGCCAGCGGCGGTGTGCGCCAGCAGGCCTGCTGCCAGCAGGCGCTCGATCGCGGCGAAGGCCGCACGGTCAAGAACCTCCACAGCGGGAGGCGGCGCCGCCTCGCCGAAGCTGCGGTGCAGGGCAGCCGCGATGGCGTCGCGCTCCGCGGCGCCGGCCTGATCGAGGACAGCCACGATCGTACCGCCGGCGCGCACCGGTTCTGCCCAGAGCTCGAGCAGCAGCAGGCGGTTGCCGTAAGCCGCCGCGAGCTCGTCGCGTAGGCGCTCGGCCGGCGCTGCCGGCTCGGCCGGCTCGGCTGGCGATTTCGCCTCGGCGCCATCGGGCGGCGCGACCGCGGCGGGAGACGGCGCCTGGGCACGGGGCATGGCGGCACCCGCGGCTGCCGGCGGCTCGACTCTGCCCATGAGCGAAGCGAGCCGCTCCATGAAGGCGGTGTGGCCCGACGGCAGAACGATCGAGTCGAGGTCGCCGCGGCCATCGAGCACACCGTCGGCGAGAGACTGCTTTTGAGCGAGCAGGGGCAGCATGCGGTGCTCGATGCTGCCTTCGGTCACCAGGTTGATCACGCTCACCGGCCGGGTCTGATGCTTGCGCCAAGCACGGGCGATCCGCTGTTCGAGCTTCGCCGGGTTCCATGGCAGGTCAAGGTTGATGACCACTCGCGCCGCTTGGAGGTTGAGGCCGAGGCCGCCGCAGTCCGTCGAGAGGAAGAGCCGGCAGCCCGGGTCGTCCTTGAAGCGCCGGATCTCGTGGCGGCGCTGCGCCTGCGGCACGGTGCCGGTGTGCCAGGCGAAGGCGACCTCCATCTCGTCGGCGAGCTCGCGCACCAGCTCGAGCATGCGCTGCCACTCGGAGAAGATGAGGATCTTGGTCTTCGCGTCAGCCAGCAGTTCGCCCAGGATCTCCGCGAGCTCGGGAAGCTTGGGGCAGACCCGGCAGTCGGAGTCGAGAATGTACGGGGTGTCGCAGAGCATCCGCATGCAAGCCAGCCACTTTTGGAGGTCGTCGAGCTCTTCCGGAGTGAGCGGGCGCCGGCGCGCGCGATCGAGGAGGATCGCGACCTTGCGCTCGTATTCCTGGTAGCGGGCAGCCTGCTCCGGCTCCATCGGCACGAAGTAGCTATTGACCGTCCGCTCCGGCAGCTGGTCCTCGACCTCGTCCTTGCGGCGCCGCAGCAGGACCGGGCGCAGCCGCCGGTGGAGCTCGCCCAGGTTCTTCAGTCCCTCGGGGCGCCCGCGCGCGTCGAGCGTGTAGAACTCGCGGTTGAAGCGGAAGAGCGGACCAAGGATGGCCGGGTCGATGAACTGAACGATCGAGTAAAGCTCGTCGATGCGGTTCTCGAGCGGCGTGCCGGTGAGCACGAACGCATACGGGCTGTGGAGGCGCTTGACGGCCTGAGCGGTCTTCGCCTGCCAGTTCTTGATGCGTTGCGCCTCGTCGAGGATGATCACGTCGGGGGCCAGCAGTTGCATGAGGTCGTCGCCGTCGATCAGCACCTGCTCGTAGTTGACGAGATAGAAGAAGGAGCCCGGGCCGTACTGGCGAAGGCGCAACGCCCGCGGCCCCTGGATCAGCCGCACCGGCAGGCCGATGAACTTCTCGATCTGCTCCTGCCATTCGGCCTTCAGCGAGGCGGGGCTGACCACCAGCACACGCTCGACACCGCGGATCTGTCGCAGCAGCTCGCAGGCCGCAACCGCCTGGACCGTCTTGCCGAGGCCCATCTCGTCGGCGAGCAGCGCCCTCTCGGTGAAGGCGAGGTGGAGCATGAGGTCCGCCGCCTTCCGAGCCCACGCGATAGGTGCCGAAGGCAGGCTCATCAGGTTCGACCGCCTCGATCTCGATCGGCTCGCTTGCCGCCCGCGCCCGGCGGCGCTCGATCTCTTCCTCGTCCGTGGTGCGCCACCCCTGGGGACGGGGCTTGCGGTCGAGGACCCTGCGCGCGCGCGAGCGGGCGGTGGAGGTGGGCGGTGGCGCGGTGGCACGGGGCGCCATGCGGCGTCATATACCACAGCCCGAGCGAGCGGGGCACCAGCGCCTGATCCCTGGCGCTCATCGCCTCCTTCGCTCTTGGCGTCAAGCGTGCGGCAGGCGTCGGCGCTCATGGCCCCCCCTACCGGGCGAGCCGTGCTTCGAGCGCGTGGCGAAACCACTCCCGCGTGGAGCAGGGCCATGCGGCCGTGTGAGGGCCGACCCGCATAGTCTCATGGCCATGCGCTGACATCGTTGACGCGCTCATTTTCCGCGCGTAGTCTCATCGACAAAGAACAGTAGCAAATGACTGCCAGCTGGAACGCGTACCGGCGCCCGCATGGTTCGCGGCCGCGTCCGCCGACTGGCGTATCGACCAGCGCAAGGAGAGCGCCATGCCCGAGGAGACCCGCGGCAACAACCAGCGCGAGCACGAGATCCGAAGGGAGCGCGAGCAGGAGCTGCGGCGTTCCTACACCGACGCCGCGGGTGTGCTGCGGGCCGACCTGCGGCGCCAGGGAATCCTGCACGTGCGGGGGATGCGGATGGTTGCGGCGCGGCGGGCGCGCGCGCGCCACCGTTTGCCGGCGCCGGGCGCCCCCGCAGCCGCCATGCTGCCAGGCGCTCCGGGCGCCGTGGGCGTGGTGGGCGCGCAATGGGTCTCGATCGGGCCGGCGCCGTTGCGCATCGATGCCGAGCAGATCTACCAGGGCTCCGGGCCGGTCTCTGGCCTGGTCAGCGACATTGCGATCGATCCTGCGGGCGGGACCGATCGAATCATCTACATCGCCGCGCTGTCGGGCGGGGTCTGGAAGTCGACGGACGGGGGGACGAGCTGGCAACCCAAGATGGACGCACTGGTGAGCGAGGCCATTTCCGCCGTGGCCCTCGACTCCGGCGACTCGTCGACGGTCTATGCCGGCACATCCACGTTCACCAGCATGGGTCTGTTCAAGTCGACCGACGGCGGCGAAACCTGGATCCTGCTCGACAGCGCGTTGTTCTCTGGGCGCGACATCTACCGCATCGTGTTGCCGGCCTCCGATGTCCTGCTGGTGGCGACCGACTTCGGGCTCTTCCGCTCCGTCGACGGCGGGCTCCACTTTGGCAACAACGCGCCGCAGTTCGACAACGACGCACCGGTCCTGTCCGGCGACGTCACCGGGCTCCGGCTCGACACGGCCTCGCCGGCCACCACCGTCCTGGCCGCGGTCAGCGGCATGGGACTGTTCCGCTCCACGGATGCCGGCGTCACCTTCCCGACCAACCTGTTCGCCAATGCGGGCGCTCCGGCTGCCGGCACCTACGCCTTCGTCGCCTTCGCCCAATCGACACAGCCCGATGCTCAGACCCTGTATGCGTACGTGCAGGCTAATCCCCATCGCGGCCTCTTCAAGTCGGTCAACGGGGGCGCCACGTGGAGCGAGCTGCTCGCCGGCGCCACTTGCGCCGACCAGAATGGCGGCGCTCAGCTGGGCTACGACCAGACTCTGGGAGTCGATCCCCGCAACGCCAGCCGGGTCTACCTAGGGTTCCAGGAGCTGTACCTTTCCACCGACGGTGGCAACACCTTCGGCATCCCTGCAATCTCACGCTTCAAGATTCACTGGGACCACCACGCGCTGGTGTTCAGTCCCCAAAGCCACTGGTCGGGACAGCCGACCCGCTTCTACGTGGGCACCGACGGCGGCATCGCCACGAGCGCCGACGGCGGTATCACCTTCTCCAACCTCAACGAGGGCATCGGCAGCAATTTGTTCTATGGCATAGATATCGGCCGCGGCAGCGACGACAGCAACCGCTACACCTACGGCGGTTGCCAGGATACGGGTACCGTCGAGCGGCGGCCCGCCTTCGCCGGCCGGGACTGGCACCTGGGCATCGATGGCGACGGCGGCCCGGTGGCGGTCGACCCGCACGACCCCCAGCGGTGCTATGGCTCGGACGACAGCGGATACATTCGCACCACCGACGCCGGTGCAAGCTGGAAGGGCGGTGGGCTGGCGGGACACGTGC
>DATKFK010000810.1:0-6694 GCA_035544375.1 Thermoanaerobaculia bacterium | reverse complement strand
CGGTCACTGGGCCTCCGACGTGGCGTTTGGGGCGTTGATCGGCACCACCGTCGGCCGCGCCGTGGTGCATCTCAACAATCGTCTGCGCACGCGGGTGAACGTCGCGCCCTTGGTCGCACCCCACGCGCAAGGGGTGACGCTCCAGACGGCTTTCTGAGCGACGGCGAAGCCATGAGGCGGTGCCGCACCACCGCCGCGAACGCGCGCACAATGCGAAAGATGAGAGGCAGACTGCGATGCCACAGCGAGGAGAAGGACCCCGTCGCAACCCACGCCTGCTCGGTCCGCTGACCGCCTTTCTTGCCGGCTGGCTGGCGGTTCTCGGCGGCGCGGCGCCGCCGCTCGTCGCGGCGCAGCCGATCGCCGTGCCCGCGGGTGCCACCGCGCAAACGACCACGCCGCCGCCGCCGGAGTCCCCGGCTGCGCCGCAGGATTCGGGCGTCGCGCCGCAGGGTGCCACCGCACCGCCACCCGACACCGGCACCCCGCCGCCGCCAGACGCGACCCAGCCACCCGAGCAGAAACCCATGGAGCCGCACGACGGCGTCAGCGCCGGCATGACCGCGGCGAAGCTGCTGATCGTCGACGTCCGCGAGGTCTTCAGGTCGCCGGAGCACTGGCACGCGGCCGAGTGGGCGCTCTTCGGGACCGAGGTCGCCGCGATCGTCGGCGTCGGCGCCGTGGACGAGAGCCTGCAGCGCGACGTGCGGCGCCCCAAGAGCACGTTCGCCGACAACCTGGCCAAGGACTTCAGGACCTTCGGCAACTACGGCTCGTTCGAGGTCCTCGGGGGCTTCTACCTGGGCGGCCTTTTGGCGCACGACAAGCGGGCCCAGGAGACCACGCTCGACGGCCTCTTCGCCAGCGGCATCGCGGGCGGGCTGATCTCGCCGTTGCTCAAGGTGGTGATCGGCCGCAACCGGCCCAACGCCAACCAGGGCGCCTACAATTTTCACCCCTTCTCGCTCAAGGTATCGTTCCCGTCGGGCGAGGCGACCCAGGCGTTCGCCGTGGCGTCCGTGATCTCGACGCAATATCCCAATCCCTGGGTCGAGCTCCTGTCCTACACCACGGCGGCCATCACCGCCTGGGGGCGTGTGCGGGAAAACGGCCACTGGGTCTCCGATACGCTGGCCGGAGCGCTGATCGGCTTTCACGTCGGCCGCACGGTGGTGCACATCAACAACCGGCTGCGCGCGCGGGTCGGCTTCGCGCCGCTGATCGGCCCCGGCGGCAGGCACGGTGCGGCGATGACCGCTTCCTTCTGACCCGGTTCTCTCCCGCCGTCCACCCTCTCCCCGGACCCTCATGCTCCGCAGACCGATCGTCGGCGTGATGGGCGGCGGCGCGGCCGATGCCGCCACCTGCGAGCTGGCGCGCGAGCTCGGCCGGCGGCTCGCCGAGGCGGGCGCCTTGCTGCTGTGCGGCGGCCGCGGCGGCGTGATGACGGCGGCGGCGCGCGGGGCGCACGAGGGCGGCGGCGGCGTCATCGGCGTCCTGCCCTACACCCCGGGCGAGGGCGGGCCCAACCCTTTCGTCGACTGCGCGCTATACACCGGCCTGGGCAATGGCCGCAACTACGTCAACGCCTGCACCTCGGACGTGCTGATCGCCCTGCGCGGCGGGCCGGGGACGCTTTCCGAGATCGCGCTGGCGTGGAAGCTTGGCGTGCCGGTGGTGCTGCTCGCCGCCTGGGACTTCCTGGTCGGCCAGCCGGAGCTCGGCCTGACGCCCACCGCCCACGTGCAGTCGCCCGCCGCGGCCGTCACCGCGGCCCTCCGCCGCATCGGCTTCGCTCCCGGCGCGCCCTTCGACCGGCCCCTCGGCTACCCGGCCATGCCCGACCAGACGGCCCTGCGCGAGCAACTGCTGCGCTTCCTCGCGGTCCGCGGGCCCGGAGGGGGCACGGCCGGCACCGACTGATGGCACAATGGGCGTCCATGGAAACCAGGCAGCCGCAAGCAGACGCCCATGCCGAGATCGACGCCGCCCGCCGGCTGGCGGCCCGGGAAGGCAAGCGGGTCGCCGTGGTCTTCGGTTCCGACTGGTGCCCCGACTGCCACGCCTTCAAGAAGGCGCTCGGCCATCGCCTGGTGACGCCGATCCTCGAGCCCGGATTCGTCGTCGTCCACGTCTCGGTGGGCAACCGCGACCGCAACCTCGACATCATGCGGTCCTGCGGCATGACCGTCGGCAGCGGCATCCCCGCGGTGGCGGTTCTCGAGCCGGACGGCTCGGTGGTCGCCGCGCAGCGCGACGGCGAGTTCCGCAATGCCAGCACCCTGCTCTCGGTCGCCGAGATGGTGACCTTCTTTCATCGCTGGGCGCCGCCGCGGGCGCAGGCTGACGGCGCGGACCGCACGGACGCCGGCGGCGGCACCGGCGGCGCCGGCGGCGGCGGCGGCGGTACCGGAGGTGGGTTGACGCGGCCGCGATGAGCGGCCGCGGGCGGGTCCTGGCGGCGGCGCTCGTAGCACTGGCCCTGGCGGCCCTCGTCTCGGCGCTCTCCGCCGCCGGCCTCCTGGCGCTGCCCGGCGCCACCCTGGCGGCCGCACGCTGGACGGCCATCACCGGCCTGTCGATCTACGCGGCGATGCGCCGCTCGCTGACCACCTGGATGCTGGTGTGCATGGTGGCGGGCGCCGAGCTCGGCTACGACGCCCCCCGCTTCGCCACCAGCCTGGGCGTCCTCGGCCAGATCTTCCTGCGCCTCATCAAGACCGTCATCGGACCGCTGCTGTTCGCCACTCTCGTGGTCGGCATCGCCGGCCACGCCGACCTGCGCAAGGTCGGCCGCATGGGAGTCAAGGCGCTGATCTACTTCGAGGTAGTCACCACCCTGGCGCTGCTCATCGGCCTCGCGGCGATCAACCTCAGCCGGGCGGGCGAGGGCGTCCACGTCCCGCCGCCGCCCGCCGGCGAGGAGATCAAGGCGCCGCGCCTGACGCCCGGCGACATGCTGCTCCACGCCTTCCCCGAGAACATCGCCAAGGCGGTGGCCGATGGCCAGGTGCTGCAGATCGTCGTCTTCAGCATTCTCTTCGGCATCGCCCTGGCGATGCTCTCCGAGGAGCGCCGGCGGCCGATGCTGCAGTTCGCGGAGAGCCTGAGCGAGACGATGTTCAAGCTCACCAACATCGTGATGCTCTTCGCCCCGATCGGCGTCGGCGCGGCGGTCGCCTACACCGTCGGCAACAGCGGCCTGGGCGTGCTGGTCAACCTGTCACAGCTGCTGCTGACGCTCTACGCCTCGATCTTCGCGTTCCTGCTGCTGGTGCTGCTGCCGGTGGCGTTGCTGGCGCGCATCCCCATCCGGCGCTTCCTGCGCGCCGTCGCCGAGCCGGTGTCGATCGCCTTCGCCACCACCAGCTCCGAGGCGGCCCTGCCGCGCGCCATGGAGGCGATGGAGGGCATGGGGGTGCCGCGCCCGATCGTCGCCTTCGTGATACCGACCGGCTACAGCTTCAACCTCGACGGCTCCGCGCTCTACGTCTCGCTGGCCTCGATCTTCGTGGCGCAGGCCGCCGGCATGAAGCTCGGCTTCGGCCAGCAGCTGCTGATGCTGTTCACCCTGATGCTCACCAGCAAGGGGGTGGCCGGCGTGCCGCGCGCCGGCCTGGTGGTGCTGATGGCCACCGCCGCCGCCTTCCAGCTGCCGACCGCGCCGATCTTCCTGCTGCTCGGCATCGATGCGCTGATGGACATGGGGCGCACGGCTCTCAACGTCCTCGGCAACTGTCTCGCGACCGCCGTCATCGCGCGCTGGGAGGGAGAGCTGGGGGCCGCCCAGCCGTCCGCGGCCGTGCAGGCGGCGCTGGCCGACCAGGTCTAGGGTCCGCGGGCAGCACGGCCTGCCACAGGTCCAGGTCACTGCTCATAGCAGCCAAGCACCTGCCGCCGCCACACCAGTATCTCTACGGGCCGTTGCCGCCGGCCCTGGGCGTGACGCGGCGGCCGGGCGCGCCGGACCGGCGCCGGGCCGAGCCAGGCCCAGCCAGGCCGTGGACGGCTGCGGCTACACCGCCGGCTTCACCCCCATCGACCTGTAGATCTCGGCGGGGTCGTAGACGACGCCGCCCTTGACCGTGAGCACCACCCGGCGGATGTCGGAGATCCGCGCCGCCGGGTCGCCGTCGACCAGGATCAGGTCGGCGAGCTTGCCGGGCACGATCGAGCCCAGGTCCTTGTCCCGCTTCATGATCCGCGCCGGCCCCAGCGTCGCGTCGAACAGCGCCACCGGCGCCGGGATGCCCGCCGCCACGTACAGCTCGAGCTCGCGGTGCAGGCCGAACCCGGCGACGGAGTCCGTCCCGGCGACGATCGGCACGCCGTTGTCGTACAGCGCCTTGACCATCGCCATGCTCACCTTGAAAGCCTTGCGGTACCGCTCGTCCTTGCCGGGCGGGACCGGCAGGCCGCCCTCCGCCAGCAGCTCGCGGCGCATCTGCGGCGGCAGCCGGTCGGCCACCTCCGCCCAGCCCTCGGGCATGACGCCGGGGCGGGCGGTGAACATCCCTTCGAAGATGTTGAGCGTCGGGTCGATGTCGATCTGCCGCCGCTTGAGCAGCGCCAGGAAGTTCCGCACCTCCGGCGAGCCCAGGTCGAGGTCCGGCGCGTGCTCGGCCACGGCGACGAAGCGCTGCGGCGTGCGCGTGTCGACGCCGGGGATGAAGTTGAGCAGCAGGAAGTTGACGTGCTGGATCTCGTCGAAGCCGGCCTCGACCGCCTGCTCGGCGATCATGCCGTTGGGGATGTGGCCCGACAGCCGCAGGCCGAGCTGGTGGGCGCGCGCGATGATCGGCGGCACCAGCTTGGTGTCCAGGGAGCTGTAGAGCTTGATCTGCACGTAGCCCAGCTGCTGGTAGCGGTCGACCGCCGCCAGTGCCTCGTCGCGGGTCGTCACCAGCACCTTCGAGGGGCCGGCGTACGGCCCCGGGCTGTCGATGAACCCTGCCATCAGGACCCGCGGCCCGATGGCCTCGCCGCTCTCCCAGCGGCGGCGCATGTCCTGCAGGCTGTCGATGTCGTTGGCCATGTCGCGCACGGTGGTGACCCCGGCCGCGAGGTGCAACCGCCCGTCGAGCGGCGTCAGGTGGACGTGGCAGTCCCACAGCCCGGGCAGCAGCGCCTTGCCGTTGGCGTCCACCACCTCGGCCCCGCCGGGGATCACCGCGTCGCGATCGTTCTCCACCTTCTCGATGCGGTCGCCGGCCACGGTCACCGTGGTGCCCGGGCGGCTGGTCATGGTTGCGGGATCGAACAGCCGGGCGTTGCGGATCACCAGCCGGTCGCCCGGCCGCCGCGCCAGGCGTGCCGCCTGCTGCCGGTCGCGCGCCGCGATCACCTGGTCCTGGGCCTTGGCGAGGGCGTCCAGCGCCCCCTCCCAGCCTTCGAGGACGGTCGCCAACCAGCCGTCGCGGAGCGCGAACATTCCTTCCTGGTCGTCCAGCCAGACGTAGGTCGGCTCGAGGCCGAGCCCCGAGATGGCATAGAGGTTGACCGACCGCGCGAACCCCGGTCCCTGGGCGAGGGCCGAGGTCACCTTCTCGATCCTGGCCTCGCCTTCCGGCAGCAGCGCGAGCCTGCCGCCGGCCGCCAGCAACGCCCGGGCGAGCAGCCAGGTATCGAACGGCGTGCCCTGCATGGCGACATAGAAGGCCCGCCCACCCACGTCGCGCTGCCCTTGCTCGGCCGAGTTCTTCCAGCTCGCCTTGCCCTCGATCCATTCGAAGTGCTCGCCGACCTGGTTCTTGAAGTAGTCGACGCCCGAGACGTCCTCGCGCACCGGCAGGCCGCGGCGGTCGAGCGCCAGCCGGCTGGTGAGCTTGGGGCCGCGGCCGCGGTCGTTGAACTCGAAGCCGAACGTCCAGGCGCCATCCTCGCTCGCCTTCGCCGTCGCCAGGCCGGCGCGGTTGCCGGCGAGCTGGAACGTGTAGCGCAGCTCCGCCTTCACGGCGGCGGCGGGGGGCGGCGGCGCCGCCGCCGAGGAACAGCCGCCGGCCGCCAGCAGCAGGCCGGCGGCAATCGCGGCGATCGGGAGCTGGAACGTCAGGCCCAGCGGCCACGTCGAGGGCCTTCCGAACGAGTGTCGTCGCATGCAGTCTCCTCTGGCTTGGCTGTCCGGGATGCGGGGCAGGCAGGTGTCCACGCCGATTCTACCCGGAGCGACGGCGCCACGCATCCATCCCCCAGGGTCCGCAGGGTCCGCAGGGTCCGGTCCTCCCGCGGGGTCCGGCCCCGCCCGCGGCTCCTGCCCTCGGCCCTGCAGGCTTGACAGCAGGTCCGACGCGAGTAGCATGGCAGCAGACCTCGTAGGACCCGTCGGTTGGAGATCGGAGACCAGGGCACACCAACATGTCCGACCCACAGACCGCTGCACCGTCCGCGCGGCAGCCGCTCCGGCTGTGGCCCGGCGTCGTCGCCGCGGTGCTGCTGTGCGTGCTGCGGTTCGTCATCCCACTCTTCCTGCCCGGGGCCACCGCCATCGGGATGCTCGGCGCGCTTGCCGGCGCGCTGGCGATCCTCGTGTGGTGGCTGTTCTTCAGCCGGGCCCCCTGGACCGAACGCCTGGGCGGCCTCGCCCTGGCAATCGTTGCGCTCGCCGTGACCTCGCGCCTCATCCACGTCTCGATCGCCACCGGGATGATGGGGATGATGTTCCTGGTCTACGCCATCCCGGTGCTCTGCGTCGCAT
>DATKFK010000809.1:0-8022 GCA_035544375.1 Thermoanaerobaculia bacterium | reverse complement strand
TCGCGACGCCATGACGCGGGAGACCGATCCGCGCGCCCTCGACACCCTGGCCGCCGGCCTGGCCGCCGGTGCGCCGCGCGAGCTCGAGCGCTTCGTGGACGGCCTGCTGACGCAGCCGCACCGCCAGCCGGCGGCCTTCGCCTGGCTGGCCGAGCGCGCCGCGGTCGACGAGGAGCTGCGTGCCCGCAACCCCTTGCGGCTGCTGCAGCAGCTCCTCAACAGCCTCAACCGCGACGAGTTCGCGCCCTTCCGGCAGCGGTTGCTGGTGCTGGCCGAGTCGGGCTCGACGGTGCCGCGGCTGCTCACTCATCTCACCGAGGAGCAGGCGCCGCAGGCCGAGGATGCCGTGCGGCGGGCGGCGGCCCTGGAGCCTTACCAGCGCGAGCAGCTGGTCGCCGCGCTCGAGCTGCGCTTCCAGTCGCTGCGGCGCGAAACCGCGGTGCCGCTCTACGCCACCCCGGAATCGATCGCCGCCAAGCATGCCGAGCTGCACCACATCATGACCGTCGAGATCCCGGCCAACCGCAAGGCGATCGCGGAGGCGCGGGCCATGGGCGACCTGCGCGAGAATTTCGAGTACAAGGCCGCCCGCCAGCGCCACGAGTTCCTCAACTCCCGCGCCGCGGCGCTCAACGGCGAGCTGGCGCGGGTGCGGCCGATCGACGCCGCCGCCGTGGACGTCTCCGGTGTGCGCATCGGCACCCGCGCCCACCTGGTCGGGCGCGGCGGCCAGCAGCGCGTCATCACGGTGCTGGGGCCGTGGGAGAGCCGCCCCGAGGAGGACATCCTGTCCTACGAGTCCGACCTCGGCAAGCAGCTGCTCGACAAGGCCATCGGCGCCGAGGTCGATCTGGGCGGCGAGAGCTGGACCGTGAGCGCCATCACCCCGTACGCCAGCTCATCCTCGTCCTAGCCACGCCACCTGTTTCCGGCCATCGGTCCTGCTCCACCCCGCCGGTCAGGAGCCTCAGGAGCCGTTCCACAGCTCCAGGGTCTCGTAATTGTCGCGCAGCACCACCCGCGAGCCGTCCGCGAGCAGCACGCCCAGATCGGAGAACTTGGCCAGCAGGCGGCGGCCGGCGGCGCTGCGGGCCGGCACCGCGCGCGCCAGGCCGGCCGGCCTGGCGTCGATGCCGCGCTGCACCCAGACGTCGTCGCTCAACACGAACACCCGTCCGGCCACCTCGCTGGTGGTCTGCGGCAGCACCGCCGGCACTTCGCCGAACGCCTCGCTGACCAGGAACTCCGGCGTCCCCGCCGGCAGCTTCGGCATCAGCGGGGCCAGTCCCGCGCCGCCGCTCTCGCCGTTCTGGAGCAGCAGCACCGCCACCAGCAGCGCCAGTCCCGCGGTGACCAGCGGACGGGCGGTGTCGAACGAACCGCGCAGCGGCGGCAAACCCTGCCAGCCCCAGGCTGCCGTCCTCGCGGACCGGAGCAGGGACCTCAGCAGGGGCGTCACGAGGCCGAGGGGCCGAGCGCCGGGTGGCCGACCGCCGGGCTCCCCGGCGCCGGCGCCGGGTGCGGCCACGCTGCCCGGACCGGCTGGCGCCGTGGCGGCGATGCGGGCGCGGACCAGCGCCGCGAGATCGGGCGGCGGCGCCGCCGGCGCCAGGCGCCGCAACCCGCCGATCAGCCGGCGCGTGGCCTCGAGGCGGGCGCTGCAGTGCGCACAGGCGGCCAGATGGGCCGCGAGCCGCTTCGCCTCCGCCGGCCCGGTTTCGCCGTCCAGGTAAGCGGACAGCGCTTCGGACGAGATATGACCAGTCATGCGCTGCATGCGCTCAGGTCTCCTTGGTCTCCGCCATTTCCAGCCCGGGGGTCGCGGCGCCCCGGCGATCGAGAAGGATGCGCAGCTGCTCCCTGCCGCGCGCGATCCGCGACCGCACGGTCCCGATCCGCACCCCCAGGACGGCCGCGATCTCCTGGTAGGAGAGGTCCTGCAGGTCGCGCATCACCACCGCCTCGCGAAACGGCACGGGCAGCAGCGCCAGGGCGCGCGCCACCTGCCGTCCGACGTCGGCGGCGACCGCCTGCGCTTCCGGGTCGCGCCGCGGGTCCGCGAGGAGCGTGGCGCCGGCAGGGTCCATTTCCTCGCCGATCGGCAGGGTGAGCGGGCGGAAGCGCGACAGGCGTTCGCGGCAGTGGTTCAAAGCCACCCGGAAGATCCAGGTCTTGAGCGCCGAGCGGCCGCTGAAGCTGTCGAGGTGACGGAAGACGCGGAGGAAGATCTCCTGGGTGAGGTCGGCGGCCTCGTCGCCGTCTCCGGACAGCCGCAGCGCCAGGTTGTAGACCATCGCGGCGTAACGGGCATAGACCTCATCGAAGGCGCGAACGTCCCCACGGCCATGCCGCTGGGCCAGCTCGAAGTCCAAATCGTGCCCGCCGACGGCGGCGGCGACCAAGGCTGCCTTCAAGGGTCCCTCCCGTGCCAGCCACCCCTCCAATGATCTTAGACCCGCCAAGCTCCGGAAAGGTTCCTGGGCCCTTGCCCCCTTGCCCCTCTCGGCCTTGCCCTGCGGGGTAGCGGCCGGGGGGGCGCGTTGGGCCTCCACCGCGACCTGCCTTTTCTTTGCGGAAGGGCCGAGGACGGCACAGGGGCCAGAGTCACGGTGGAGACCCAACGCGCCCCATGCCGCTACCCACCCCTCGGCCTGCGAGGGCTGTACTCTTGTTGAGGAGGGAGCACGATGAACGCTCGAGTCCAGACAAAGGTGCAGTTCTTTGGTGTGATGGTGCTCCTGGCGTGTGCTCCTCTCGTGGCGGCGCCGTGGAGCCTGGAGTACTGTGATCCGTCCGGCGAGCCCGGGTGGAAGGCGTTCGAGCACTCGATGAGAGTGGCAAACCCGGGATCGACGGTCTACGTTCCCGTACCCTTTCCGACGACCCAGGAACAGTTCGTCCAGGATTATCTCTACCAGTATCGGTCCATACTCAAGGGGTTGCCTGCCGGGAACCCCTACGAACCCCGAGTCATTAGCGACCTCGCCAGTGGCCAGGTGAGATACGAGGTCCTCCGGATCGAAAACTGGACCGTTTCACGCTGCCGCGCAGATCAAAAGAGGGACTACTACAACTTGCTGCGCGTTTTCGAGCCGGACGGAACGGAGGTGACGCGGGCGGTCATCAATGACAGCGGGCTCATGACCACCTGGAACAATCTTCCCGCCTCTGTGCCCGGTCCTGTACCAAGCCAATCTCGCACGTTGCCCCCGGCGGCGGTGGCGATGGCGCAGCTCAACTCCGAGCTCGGGTTCAACGGCACCGACCCCGAGTACGTGGCCGCGGGTGGCATGATCGACTGCCACCTGACCCACCCGTGTCTGGCCTTTCGTCAGGCGGGGTTCTCCTACATCGTCTACAGCAGCGACCAAATCTTCGAGGTTTCGGCCGGGGGCCCGAGGCTCACGTTCGGAAAGGAAGTGGGTTCGCGGGCCGAGGAGGCTACCCGGCGGTGGCTGGCCCCCAACGAACGGCTGGTATCCCTCGGCGGCAAGAGATTCACGATCGGCCGCCAGGTGGGTCCCGCAATGATCCGCAGCAAGAAGTCCGCCTTCGCTCGTTGAGGGTTTTTGAGTCAGTTGGCAAGTCTTGCCGCCGGGTTGGCCAGGGCAGCGCCGGCCTGGTAGGACCGCGCGCATCTTGCCGATGTCGGAGTCCCTGGCAAGGGACATTTACAAGGGACATTTAAAGGAACCCGGCATTAGGAAAAACCTCGCAGGCCGAGGGGTGGGTAGCGGCATGGGGCGTCTTGGGCCTCCACCGTGACTCTGGCCCCGGTGCAGTCCTCAAACTCTCCGCAAAGTAAGGCAGGTCACGGTGGAGGTCCAAGGCGCCCCGCGAGGCCGCTACCCCGAAGGGCAATACCCCCTCCCCTGCCCTGTCTCGCCAACCCGCCGACCCCGCCAACCCTCTCCTGCGCGATTACTTCGCTTTCGCCACGCGCACCGGCGGCAGCGACGCGGTCTGGCCGTAGTAGGCGAGCAGCCCCCGCAGCACCGCCTCGGCAACGTGCTGGCGGTAACCTCGGGTTTGCAGCAGGCGGCGGTCGAGGTCGTTGTTGAGGTTGCAGACCTCGAGCAGCATCTTGGCCGGCACCATGTTGTAGCGCAGCACCGCCGGCACCCATTCGCTGCGGTTGCGGATGATGTGATCGCGCACCGGGGTGAAGGGATGCACCGGCAGCTCCAGCTCCTCGAAGGCGCCGATCAACTGCTTGGCCAGCTGCCGCGACAACCCCTCGCTCTGCACCCGCTGCTCCCACGGAAACTCCACCCGCGGGCTCTCGCGGAACTCCTGGCGCGCTTCGTAGACCATCCCGTTCTTGCCGTAGCTCTCGTCGCGCATCCGGGCGGCAGGGATGTAGGCCATCGCACCGCGCAGCGAGGGGTGCAGCGAGTCGGCGTGGATCGACAGGAACACCACCTTCTGCGGATCGTTGTCGGCCGACAGGGCCCGCCGGAAGATGCTGTTCGCGAGGTACCAGCGCAGGTTCACGCCGACCACCGGGTCCTCGATCGGGTAGGGCGGATTGGTGAGCACGGCGTGGCCCCGCGACACCGGCAGCACGTCCGCATCGGCGATGCGGAAGTCGCCGCCGTCGCGCGTGGTGACCTCGACCGCCGCCGCGGTGCGCGACTCGAGCAGCCGCTTGAGCCGCACCGCGATGTCGTAGACGTAGAGGCTCTCCCAGACGTTGCCCATGGTGGCGCCGGAGTCGTGGCCGCCGTGACCGGCGTCGAGGATCACGGTGATGCCCTCGAGCCCCTTGGCCTGGACCTGGTTGCTGAAGTGGGAGCTGGCGCGCAGCCCCGCCTCGTACTCCTTGCGCCGCGGGTCGCCCTCCGGCAGGTATTCGGGCAGCAGCAGGTCGAGCGGGATCTTGACCTTGAAGCCGACCGGGATGTCGGTGACGTCTTCGATGCCGCTGCGGTGAGCGATGTCGGCGGCCAGGGAGTTGACGTCGGCGGCGTAGATGCGGCCGGTGAAGCGCACCACGACGCCCGAGTAGAGCGCTTCGCCGGGCCGCAGGCGATAGACCGCGTACTCCCCTTCCTGGTCCTTGCCATAGGCCAGCACGTAGGGCCGTTGCGGCACCGGCAGCGCGGCGCCGAACGCCGGCCGCAGCAGCTCCGAGGGGATCGTCAGCACCGCCCCGCGGGCCACGTCCTCGTCGCGCAGGCTGTTGTATTCACGGATGGCGCGGAAGTTCTCGCCCTTGCCGGTGAACCACTCGGACAGCTGCCACAGGTTCTCGCGGCGCAGCGGCCCGCAACCCCGCACCTGGTGGCGCCAACCCGTGGCGTCGCCGCGGTCCGCCGGGAACAGCGCCCGCGCCGCCGCGAGCTGCCAGGAGGCAGCCAGGATGTCGTACGGCAGGCGATAGCGGAAGCCGGTCTTGAGGCGGGCCTTGGCGGGCAGCTTGTTGGACTCGAGCACCTGCGGCGCCAGGCGCGCGTCCCCACACAGGCGCTGCGCGAAGCCGGCAAGCCCCTCGCCGCGGTGTGGCAGGGCCTCGACCGCGATCTGCCCGTCGCCGCTGACGATCGCGTAGACCCCCTCCTCGAGCCGCACGCGCAGGCCCTTGGCCGTGATCGCCGGCGGCAAGGCCGCGGCGGGAGCCTCCGCAGGAGAGGCCGGGAGCGTGAGATCGGCGGCCGCCGGGCCAGTGGCACCGGCGGCGCCGACGGCGCCGACGGCGGTGGGCACCGAAGTGGTGGACGCCGAGGCGCGCGATGCCGCGGCATCGGCCGGCGCCGGCGCTCCGGCGGCCGCCGGAGCGGGGCCGGCATGGCGCGGCGCGGCGGCGGCGGCAGCGATCGCCACGGGCGCCACGGCCGCCAGGACCGTGATCACCGGCCCGCGCCAGCGCATCAGCCCGCTCCCGCCTCCGCGCCGCGGAAGGAGGGCGCCACCTGCCAGCCGACCTGCCGCTCGAAGGCGCGAGCGGCGCGGAAGACGGTGGCTTCCTCGAAAGGCCGCCCCATGATCTGCAGCGACAGCGGCAGCCCGCGGCGGTCGAACCCTGAGGGGACGGAGACTGCCGGCAAACCCACCAGGCTCGCCGGCGTCGTGTAGGTATCCGACAGGTACATGGCCAGGGGATCGTCGAGCTTCTCGCCGAGACGGAAGGCGCCGCTCGGGGTGGTTGGCGTCACCACCACGTCGGCGCCGCGGAACGCCGCGGTGAGCTCGTCGCGCATCTGCGCCAAAACCGCGCACGCACGGCCGTAGTAGGCCGCGTAATAACCGGCAGAGAGGGCGAAGGTGCCGAGCATGATGCGCCGCTTGACCTCGGCGCCGAAACCCTCGGTCCGGCTGTCGAAATAGACCTCGGCGAGGCTCGCCGCGCCAGGCGACCGGCGGCCGTAGCGGACGCCGTCGAAGCGCGCCAGGTTGGCGCTCGCCTCCGAGGTGGCGATCACGTAGTAGACGGCGATGGCGGCGCCGAGGCTGGGGAGCGAGACCGGCACCAGCTCGGCGCCCGCCCGGCGCAGGGCGTCGAGCGCCGCCTCGAAGGAGGCCGCCATCTCGCCCCTGGCCGGCGCGGCGGCTTCCGCAGCCGGCGCGGCCGCGCCCGCCGCGGGCCCCGAGCCGTCCGCGGCGTCGATCTCCTGCACCACGCCGATGCGCATGCCGGCGATGCCGTCCTCGATCGTCGCGAGCAGGTCGCCAACCGGCCGATCGGCGCAGGTCGAATCGTTGGCGTCGTGGCCGGCGATGACCTGCGTGGCGAGCGCGGCGTCGCGCACTCCGCGTGCGATCGGTCCGATCTGGTCGGTCGAGGAAGCAAAGGCGACCAGGCCGTAGCGCGACACCCGGCCATAGGTCGGCTTGACGCCGACCACGCCGCAGAGGGCCGCCGGCTGCCGGATCGAGCCGCCGGTGTCGGAGCCGAAGCCGAGGGCGGCGCTGCCGGCGGCGACGGCGGCCGCCGGGCCGCCGCTCGAGCCGCCCGGGACCGTGCCGACATCCCAGGGATTGCGGGTCTGCTGGTAGGCCGAGTTCTCACACGAGGAGCCCATCGCGAACTCGTCCATGTTGGCGCGGCCGACGACGACCGCGCCGGCGTCGAGCAGCTTCTGCACGGCGGTGGCGGTGTAGGGCGACACGTACCCTTCCAGGATGCGCGAGGCACAGGTCAGGCGCTGCCCCGCCAGGCTGAGGTTGTCCTTGAGCACCACCGGCACGCCGGCGAGGGGTCCCGGATCGTCTCCGGCCCTGCCGCCGCTGCCCGCGGCGAGACGCCTATCGATGTCCTGGGCGCGGGCCCGCGCCGGCTCCTCGAACACCTCCAAGTAGGCATGGATCAGCGGCTCGACGCGGGCGGTGCGGTCCAGGACCGACTCGAGAGCCGCGACCGCCGTCACCTCGCGGCCCCGGATGCGTCTTGCCAGCTCCTCGGCAGACAGCTCCCAGAGGTCGCCATCGCCACGGTGCGTCACCCCCCACCCCCCTGCGGACCGGTGGCTGGACGGACTTCCGGCACCAGCAGGAAGCCGTCCTGCGCCGCCGGCGCGTTGGCCAGAAAGGTCTCGCGGGGCAGGCAGGGCCGCGGCTCGTCGTCCGCCTCGGGAGCGGCGTGCGGCGCGGGAACCGGCGGCGTCACGGAGGCGCCGGCGGCGGCCGCCCCGGCGCTGTCCGGCCGTCCCCCGCCGGGGGCATCGTAGCGCTGCAGCTGATCGATGTAGTCGACGATCTTGCCGAGCTGGCCGGCCATGGCGGCCTCGTCGTCGGGAGCGAACCGGAGCCTGGCCAGAGAAGCAATCTTCCTTACTTCTTCGATGGTTAGGGCCATGGTTTTGAAGTGAAAGTTTAGCGTTGGTCGATTTGGAAGGCAACTCCGGGAGCCCGCGAGCGACGGCTCGGCCGCGGCCCACGCCAGTCGCGGCACTCCCGGCAGGTCGCAAGGCTACAATGGGTCCCATGTCCGGCACCCCCGCCCCAGCCGCGGGCGGCCAGCCGGCGGAGGCGGCAGCGGCGGCGTTCGACGCGTTGCGGCGCGATCCGGTGGTGCAGGCGCTG